>NZ_JBHUMY010000001.1:0-126182 GCF_042685365.1 Paenibacillus thailandensis
TCCATGTCAAGTCCGGCACCAAACTTTGGCATAACCGAGTTTACACAAAATTCTTGACAGACTCATCATCTTTGCAAAATCGCATACATTCTGCTCAAGACCAAATAAACGTTTCATGTCTCGATAGTGTCGAAAAAAGACTGCGTTAGCTTGATCATTGGGATAACCTAATTGTTGAAGTTCCGAAATGACCGCTTGAGCATACAGCTTAATCATCGTCTGTCTTGAAGAACGTTTCACCGGTATCCCCTGCCCAAACATTTCTTGATTACTCGAGAATCAACTTCACTTCAATGGATTCCAACCAATCAGAAACACGTTTGCGATTCTGCTCTTCAACAAACTGGTAATACCGCTCTAACTGCTCGCTGTCGGAAGATAACGCATCCTTGAATCTTCGGAATATTCTCTTGCCGCCGCTTAATATGTGCATCAAAGTGGATTGCAGCTTTTTATCTTCAACCGTTTCCGCAAAATCAACCATGTCGGTATATCCTTCATCCGACTCCCGTTTCGGTATCCGAAAGTAAATTTCATTAAAGCCTTCTTCAATGATCTCGCTTAATTCTTCGTCCTCTTCATCCCGGTCAAACGTTCGCAACGTGACAACATCTCCAGTTTCGATATTCAGGAAGGACTCTATTCCTTCTACGTACATGTCGTATGCATCCACAATCTCCTGAAACTGCTGCTTGGTCAATTTCAATTCTTTCATAGGTTCTCCCTCAGCTACTATCGCTTTGATCAACTCGCCGCGTTGTTCCGCCTCATATTCCTCCCACGTGGTTCCATACGGGAAGCCGCCATCCGTATATCCGGCGATAAAATAGAAATTCTCGTCTTGTTCCAACAGCCCCGTGAATTCCGCTTTCTGACCGGTCCGCTTATTTTTCTTCCTGCCGCGCATTAAGTTCCCCACCTAAATCCATCTTATTTGAGCGTGCAGATTAGCCAAATTGTCATGAAAACCCCAGCCGATCCCTTCTGTTTTCGAAACCACGGCTTCAAGGCGCTCCTCGAATTCGTCGAACAACTCGGCTGTTTCATCTTTATTTACTTGATCAATGATATCGGCATACATGGACACCATGCTGTAGTAGAAGCGTTCATCAATATCCCCGTAGCTTAGGGTGAAATCAACTCCATTTTCAACGTAGACCAGCTTCAATTCCAGGGCGTACCTGGCATTTCCAGTCAATCTTTCGAATTCCGAGATCGCATGTTTCGCTTCCTGGAGTCTCAGCTTGCCAAATCCCCGCTCAGGGAAAAACTCTTTCTCAACCTTCTTGCAATACTCTTGAAAGAGAGACTCTACTGCTTCATCGCCCAGTATTCTTACAGCAAGAAACTTCTCCATATCTTTGCTGGCGCCATGACAAGCCTTCACCAAATCGATAAGCTGGTCGCTATTTAGCTGCTTCAGATGCTTATTCAGAGCAGACTTCGTCAGCTTCACAGGCTTTTTCCCTGCCGGCCGCTTAACCAGTGACTTGGGGATCAGCTTGTCCTTCTGTCGCTCAAGCTCCTGATTCACTTCTTCGCAGGAGAAATGTTCGGGATCATATCCTTCTCGAACCCAGCCTATAAAATGATCCCGCTCCGGATGATTGGGAGTAAGCAGTACTTCCAGCATATGCTGATGCCCCCACACGCCTCCCACATCTTCCTGCGGACAGCCGCGGGCACCATCTAGACACAAGGGTGCCGGGTCGGATGTCGATGCGTCGATTTTGATCAACGTAACCGTGTGCTGCCAATCATCTCCAAAATCATACACGTATGTAAATACGGTGTTTTCTTCGTGAACATGCTTCTGAACGATTTCTCTTCGAGCATTCAATACCTCTCGGTCTTCCATATCTGCGAATGTCGGATCGGGCAGACCGATCACCTTTTCTTTCACATGAAACTCGTATAAATGGTAATTTTCCCATCCCATGACCGATTGGATGATTTTGTGAAGCTGATGAAACGTCACGTCCGGATGAAATTGAAACTCCCGCCAAATCTTCGGGGCAATCTCATTCAGTTCGATTCTGCATCTATAAACCATGATCGTCTGTTCTCCTTTTAAGTATTCCGAGTATATAAACAATCCCACTGTATCCCGGTTGGAATTACAATGGGTAGGCTATTTAGATTCATTCCCATTCTTCTTCGCGCATCCTTTTGATTTCATCAGTCAAATGCGCAGCTTGTTCCGGAGTTAAAACTCCAGCCGATTCAAGGATATCGTCAATGCTGCATTCATCCTCAGACATTTGTCGGTCCAACTTATTTGGCAGGGGCATAGCCAACTGTTCTCCTCCCAATTATAAATCTGAGCAATCATTTTCATTTCTCTCCGGGAAGGAACATTCTAAACTTCATTCTCCTGCTGTTCAAAAGAAATCCTAGACCTCTTCACAATGATACGCGACAGTCCCGCATAGGTCTGTCTTCCTCAGTATAAGCTTTGCCTATAATGGGATTGGTGAGTATAGCTTCTGTTTCAAGAATGAATAATTATATGAAATCATACGTTTTCTCGGGAGAAAATCACTCGCTGCGAAACTGGGAGAGCTTACTGCCGGAGACCATAAAACTACGCGGTTCATGATCGAAAGTCCTCGGGAGATAAGGATTTCAGTAACTCCGATGTGCTCAAGGCTTTGCCAAGCTTGAATTCCTTCCTGCTTTGTTCAATCATGACCTTCAATTCCGGATTAGACTCAACGTCAGCTTGAATGGACCGCTGCTCTTCCTCTTGCAAGACGAGAGTGAACTTTCCCTTTCCTGGAATATGAAAGTGGTACACGGAGTTGTCGCGGCTCATATTCGATATGTTCTCCATCAACTCTTCCGGTGAATTGACCTTTTCCATTCGATGTCACCCCATGTCATAAGCTTTTCCGCTCTTTTATCACCAGTATAACATAAACCGCCCCGAATCCTGTAGAAGCAGAAAACCGGTCCCCACGGACCGGCATATCGCCCATGTAGCTCGTCCACCCTTACTTCGCAAACCGCGCCGTTAGCTGAAATTGCTGAAGATCTGAAGAAAAGTAAAAAGGCCTACCCTGTAAGAATAGACCTAGAAGTTAAGATTTATATACATCACCACGAGAGCCAATTTTAATTACTTGGATAAGTAACTTATCATTCTCAACTGAATAAATAATTCGATAAGAACCCACTCGTAATCGATATTCGTCCATTGTTCCTTGCATCCTTTTGATATCGAGCTCTGGATGATAAGGGTCTTCACAGAGAATTTGTAGATGTTGAGTAATTCGAATACGATTCGTCCTATCTAATTTTTGTAAATACTTAAGAGCATCTTTATAGAACTCAATTGAGTAAGTCATCGATAACATCCTTAAGTTTAATACTCTCGCCACGTCTAAAGGATTCTTTAGCTTTTTTAATTGCTTCAATATCATCTTGAGTAGTTGGCTCATCATCCCAAGGGATATGACGATACTCTTTATTTGTGACTAATTTTTCCAAGAAATCAGCAGCGATTGGAAGGGCTTCTTCAGGTAATTGTTGAATTAATTTGTTCAAATGATCTTTTGAAACTGCCATTCGATCAACCCCTATCTAGAAAAGCTAAATTAATTTTATTATAACACGTACTTAATGAAATTTCATAAAGATCGTACGGGCTATTTCAAGGTAGTCAGCAACATCAGCTAACACCGTATTCACGCTTCGGGCCATACGGCCCTTGGTCTGCCCGAGGCATTTCGGGGGAGAAGATTCATGCAGACAACCCTGCGAACCTAACCGCGTCGCGGCCGGCAGCTACGCTGCCTTAAGGTTCTCGGATTCGTGAATACAAGAACGTTACCTGAACCCCTCGTCAAAGATGAGTGGTCTGGTTTTCCTCCATAACAAAAAGTCAGAAAGTTAATGTCCATTGTTTTCTTCTTTAATCCAATTCCACAATACTTTCCTGTTCCAAGCGTATCCTTCGATCAAGCATCGTTTGCAGCACCTGCCTCCAATGGGTCAGTCGGGTATCCTTTAGAGCCTCCTCAAGCTTTCCGGCATATTCATCGCTGATTGACGCCGCTGAGGACTCGTAACGAAGAAGCGTCTCCGCATCCATTAGCATGGGCCTCAGATTAGAAAAGAATTTCTTCCGCAGGTATTCAAAAATCCGGATTCCTCCCAGATCAATATCACCCCAATGATACACTTCAATGTTCTTTTCCGATGCCGAGGCCAAATGCTCTGCCAGTCTACACAAAAAGGATTGCAATGACCGATGGGGAAATCCCCCGGTATATAGAACAAGCTCTGTGTCGCGGAGCTCGGAAGCGTGTTCGAGCCACAGATGATAAGTCGCCAAGTTTTCAATTGTTACTATCCGAGTGGCAACTGTTTGCACTTGATACATTTCTTCCACCGTTTTATCCGATAAGCCAACCCCACCGGCAAACACTCCAATATCAACCTTACGACTGTCGGTAGTACGGAATGAAAGAGGCCCGCTTACCAGCACAATTTGTGGATTTTTGGCCACCCCGAGGAAATCAAGCCATTCTTCCTCGGTTTCACGCTCCTCTCCTGATGCCTGCTTGGCGAGCGAAAGCAACCTTCGTTGAACGTTTCTTTCCATGTGCTTGGAGTCCTTGAACAGCCTCTGGCTAAGTAATCTTATTGGAACGGCTCGCTCGAGCCTAGGAAGCTCCAGCAATACACAAACAAGATCCTTATACCCCTCTGGATCGTCCACCTCCAGGTGGGCAGTTTTACCTTCGGCTAGCGATACATCGGCTTGTTCAGACCACACCCTGACCCATTCCCAAGGATGGCGGGATAAGGGAGTAAGGATGTGCCGCAAGCGTTCCAGCTTGTCCCGCTTCGGCATCCGCCCCGCAACGCGATAAGCCGTCTTCAACTCACTCCATCGCAGATAGATTCTTTCCAACTGCTCGCCGGTGCGAAACCGGGCCCAATTGAGTTCAACAAGTCCGAGCCGCTCCAACTCGGAAGCTGCTTCGTTGATCCAAATTCGTTTACGGAAATCCATTTCGTCTGTATAATCTTGCCAGAATGGACTTTTGTTAAGAGATAGCTGCGGCCTTTGCTTGGAAGGCTGCCCGGTTACAAAAGACTGGCTTAACTCGTATTTGTCCAACAGGAGGTTTAGCAGCTGGGAGACAAATTTGGATTTATATGGCGTTTCATGAATCTCCAAGCAGATCACCCCTTACCATAAAATCTAGAATAAAAAGCCTTGACCGTTTCCTTCATCCGCATCATCGGCTGAGGGGGATTTCCCGTTGTCAACGTTCGATAAATTCGATGCGGCAGCCGCCTCAGCCTCATATTCCGCTATTTCCACGGCTCCCGCTCTCGCCATCTCGTCTTCCGCCCCGTTGTCCCATTTGTCAATCATGTCTACATAACACTGGTAGTTATGCTTGCTGACGAACAGCGTGGTGGACACCTCAGGAGCCATATGCTGCATCTTCTCATCGGGAACGGCGGCAATCAGCTGCAGACCCATTTGCTTAATCAACCGCAGACTGGATTGAATCCGCTGCTCGTCCATTTTATTGAACGCTTCATCGAAAATGACAAGCCGCGTGCTTTTTCCGGAATATAAGTGGTGGAAGGAAGCCAATATCGCAATATAGAACGGTGTCTGCGTCTCGCCTCCCGATTTCTCCTTCAGCACTTGCGAGAAGCGGTATTTGCCGTTGCCGGATGTTACGATAATATCGAAATCCAAGTATTGCCGATAGTCCGAGAACTCCTCCAATTGTCCGGCCTCACCTTTGACCAGAAGATCGAACAACTCATGCAGAACCTCGGTACGATCATTGTCCGGTAATTCGAACAATGAACCCTTTTCCAAAAGCATGGGATCCATCACGGCATCATAGAAGCGCTTGTAACGTTCACTAGGGGAAACCTCAAAATGATACTTGTCGTCGGAAAAAGGAAAATGCCTCAGCGCATAGTTCAGCTCGTGAAACTCCCTACGGGCCATCTCGATCGCTTCCCTTAACCGAAAAATAAAGTGGGACTTGAACTCCTCTTCCGATTCTTTCAAAGCCGCCGCAACTTTATCCTGATATTCCGGAATATTCAGGTGTTCGATCGTTTCAAGCAGCCGATCGTAATCCTCGTTCGTGACCTTCTGGATGTCGGCGATAAAATTTTGATCGATATTATATTTTTGCCGCATTAATTGCAGCTTGTTGAACTGGCTGTCGCGCAGTGTCTGCTGACCCTTCCAGCTGCCTTCCCAATTTTGGATTTTCTGCCAAGCGGAGGCGGACGAATTGCATGCTTCTTCGTATCTTTGCATCGCTCCCGCTTCCCGCTCGCTGCCGTGCTCATTGATCCAATTCCGCCATGCGGCTTCGTACTCTTGCACCTTAATCCGAAGCAAGTGCAGCTTTCCTTCCGCTTCGGACTTTTTCGATTCGGTTTCCGTTTGCTTTTGGAGTAAGGATCCCCATTTTTGTTGCCACTTCTGTTCATCCTTCTTCCACTGCTCATACTCCGCCTGCAGCCGCTCCGCTTCGCTGAAATCGAGACCATTCAGTTCCTCTGTCTTCTGCAATAGCATTTCCGAGCATTCGTGGATATGCCGCATCAGGCCAAGATGGTCGGCAAGCTTGGTACAGCCCGTTTCCTTCAATTTGCCGATCCATTCGGAAAGGTGTTCACCCCAAGCATACAGCATGCGCCGTTCGTCCTGGGCAGACACCAGCTCGGAGCGGCGGATTTCCAACTGGCGGGCGATCGCTTTGGCGCCTATGAACGGAACCTCGTATTGCTCCTTGCGCATCTGCCGGGCTACCAGGTTGTTGTAAACCATGCATGATTGGGTCACCGCTGTACGATGGTGTCGCAGTTCCTGCTCGTTTGCAGCCTTCATCACCTTGCCCAGCAAATGCTCGACGTGCGCCTGGATTACGGGATGCTCCGCCTGCAGCTCGAGTGCCAGGGAACCGGTTACGGCCGTTCCCAAATACCGCTTCTCCTTCTCCGTATCGACGAGACCGACGCCTTCCAGCCGATAGGTTCGCTTCTCCCTTTCATAAATAGACAATGCCTCTGCGAAACATTCCGGTTCAACCAACAGATCGAAGCGCTGGGTGTTCAAATACCCTTCCACCGCATTACGCCAAAGCTCTTCCTTGAGCTCCATGTGCTCGCAAAACACCCAAACCGCCGAGCGGCCCCGCAGCCGTTCCTCCAAGATGCCCTTCAACTGGCGCACCGGTTCGGCATAGCTGCGCTTCTGCTGCTCCAGATCACGAATGATCGTTCTTAACTCTTCGATTCGAGCGTCCGTTTCACCCAGCTTTTCCTGCAACTGGTTATGTTGAACGAGCATCCTGTCACGCCACGCCGTTAGACCTTCTCCAATCTCAGCCAGATCCCGTGTCCACTCTTCTTCCTCATGGACTTCAATGATTCCGCAACGTGCCACAGCGTCAAGACGCGCCAGGCTCTCCTGATAACTGCGAAGCGTCTCCCTCTCTCCAGGCTTCCATGTCCAGTACGGATTGTCCGGCCAATCGTACAAGTTCGCCAATAGCTGAAGCTCCCGTTCAATTTGTCTCCGATACGTGAGCAAGAGCCTCTCTCCCTCGCTCTGTTGAGCGGTGAGCCGGGCAATGTCCTCGTGCAGCTCTTTCTTGCGCTTCTCCGCAGCATGGTTCTGCCAGCGCTGGTAAGCATCCTGCTGCTTGTCCCGGGCTTCCGCCTGCAACCGGGCGGCAAGGTCAATATCATCCGCAAGCTGTCGCAGCTCTTCTTCCAGCCGGACATTGTCCCGTTCGGTCTGCTCCAGATTCTCACTCTCGTAATCCGCTTTCAAGCGCCGGATCACATAATCCTGCTCAATGGCAGTCTCCTTGTATTTGGCATACTGGGCATAACACTCACGTATGGATTGCAGGTGCAGCTTCTTCTCCTGAAGATGCTCCAGCTCCTGGCGATACCGTTCGTGGATCTCGAAATTTTGCCGCATCAAATCCAACTGCAGCTCTTTTCGGTCGAGTATATAATCGTAGACAAAAGCACGGATATTCTGGATCGGCTTGAACGAGAGCGCTTTGGTGAATATTGTGAAAAACCGATCATGAAGCTGTCCCATCCGGGCGAGTAAGGCTTTCTGATAGTTGGTCTTGTTCCTTTCAAACAAAGCCTTTTTTCCGGAGAGCCCGCTGACCCTGACGCTTTCCCCACCGTAGCGCTTGCGGAATTCGTCTCGATTGAGCAGCTGGCCGTTGGATTTGACAAACTGCAAATCATCCAACCGCCGATCTGACAAAATGAAATACTCTTCTTCCCCGGTCGTGCTTCCTCGGTATACATCAATCGCTACCCCGACAACGAACCATTCCTTACGGTCCTCGTCCCGGAATTCAGCTGCAATATAAGTCGTAAAATCGCCGTCCCTCAAAAAGGAGCGCTCGTCGCTGCCGATTTTTCCCCTAAGATAATTGATAAAGCTGCGTTTGGCGTCATCGTGTGCAGCCGCATTGAACTTGATCATTCGATGATCAGCAACGAAAAGCACCTGCAGCGCGTCAATAATCGTCGATTTTCCCGCGGCGTTCTGTCCAGTGATCAACGTCTGTTTTCCGAATTCCAGCTCCTCGTCCTTGAAATAATGCCAGTTAATCAGACGCAGCCGCTTCATCCATTTCATCCAGCAATCCTCCCTCCGCGTTCGTCAGGTACAATTCTAGCTTATCAAGTAACGACTGCATCTCATCCGTCTGAATCATATAGATCCAAGTATGGAACAGCTTGAACCGGGCATCATCGGAACGAATGTCGGAATCCAGCGGTTCAATCAATTGGGCCTGTACACACAATCTAACCAGCCTGTCCAATGCGGTACGGTTTACCCATTCCAGCCGGAACGTCTCGTACTTGCTGCGAATTTCATAAAGGGTAATCATAGGATAATCCGCCAGCGATAGACCTTGCCTCTTCTCCTCATATAGTAAGCGCAGCACCAGCAGCCATAGTGTCTGTTCCCGGTCAAGCCTACGGCGAAGACGGCCATCGGGAATATGCAGATAGACGCATTCATGCCGCTCGTCCACGACAAGTTCCCAACCAAGGAATCGATAATAGCCCTCCAACGCGGTACGGTAGCGACGAATTGTCGCATACAACTCCCGGTCCTTGTCTTTGATCAGAAGGTTAACCTCCATGAGTCGCTGGATTACTTCTTTGACCTTCGATTGTTCAGAGTCGCTCAAATCTTGAAACATCATGAATCGTTATCCTCCCCGCTCTTTACGGACAATGTCGTGATTGTGGAATCGATATCTTCCGACACTAACCGTCTGCCGCTTGCCTTGCCGGTCCAAGCTGAAACGCGAGCCACCATCCGAGCCATACAAATAAACATACCCCAGCATAAGAAATTCCTCGGCACTACTTGGAGCGAGCTCGATCAGTTCCATGCGCTTTCGGTCACCAAGCCGGGTCATGACGTAATCATCCACTTTTTTACGGGTAATGGCCTTGCGCATTTTCTCTACGTTCCTCTGTCGCAGCTCCTCCATCACGTGTGCCGGAATCGGAACCGTAACATGGGTCTCCGGCTGATGAGCCATCCTTCGGCGGCGCGGCGGCAGGAGTGACTGCTCTGACCATCCGCGAACCTGATTAATCGCGAACAGCGAGTATTCCGCATCCTGCTTTTGCTGGCCGAGCAACTCCAGCAGACGTGTCAACCGGCGGTCCAATCCTTCATGCTGCTGACTCAAATATCTGGCCCGGTCGTAGGAAGAACGAAGATACTGGTTATGCCGCACATCAATCTGATAGAAAATCTCTTCCAGCCCGACAAAGGTTTCTTCAATGAAGAATAAAGCTTCCTTGACGGCATATTCCGCTTGTTCAACCGTTTCATACAGCTCGCTCTTGACGCCGTCCATTGCAGCTTCCTGCAGCAAACCCCGATCTAGGAGCCACTTCTGAACCGTATGAAGGATTTGAAAACGATAGCGCGCCACATGATCCGACGTTTTGAGCCGGTGATAGCTTTTATCTACAATTTGCGATTTATAGGTTTCAAAATGATGGTCCAGCACTTCGCGAATCGAAGTTTTTTGAACAACTGTCTCCATGTGATGCTTCATATTATTGTATAACCCAATCAATTCATGGCGAAATTGCCTTGTTACCTGTGCCGCCTCCATTACGGCGAAACAAGGGCGCATTTTGGCCTCCTCGCCGGTAAGAAGCTGATAAGTTACAAAAGCAAACCGTTGATATTCGACCGTCCGTGCTTCGCATAATTCCTGAAACACCGCAATCAGCCGGCTGGCATAATGGGGAAGTACAATATAAGCTTCGAACTGGCTGCGGGTTTCCACATCAATCCACTTCGCCCGTTCCAGCCGTCGCAGCAATGCATTGGCCTGAGCTCTGGAGACATCCTCTAACGTAAGCTGATCCTCTCTTCCAGCTCCAACCGGCTCATCCTCATCGGCAGAAATGACCATACCCGTTTCTTGTTGAGTCTCCAGCAGCTCCTGCAGCAGATCCCGCATGACTTCATAGCGAATGCCGAACCGCTCCCTTTGCGAATGCTCGTATAAAAGCAGCAGTGCTTCCGCATATATCTTCCGATTGGAACCCGTCAGAAGATGAAATAATCCTTCCGGTACTACATCAAACAAGTTCATCATACCGCGCGCATACCCTTTCGGAGAAAAATGTCGATACTTTATTATACTAGATTTGGAAGATATGAAGTATGGTAGAATACGGCTATTCCCTTCAATCTTAATGGCAAGCTCCATTGGTATACGGAATACTTGCCGTACAAGGCTCTCAAGTATCGGTATTAACTCCAGAAGAAGCAGAAAACCGGCCCCCTCGGACCGGCTGATTCAGGCTCCATATAGCTCGGCCCACCTCACCGCACAAACCGCCCGCTGCACACAAAACGCGCTGCTTCCTGACGTCGGTTCGTGTTCACAACGTGTTGACGATATGCGCGACGAGCCGCAAGTTATGTTCGATCAGCAAATTGCGGGAATGCTGGTTTCCCTCCGCCATAAGCTGCAAGTGCTTTAACTCTTCGTCCTCATGAAGCGGCTGCGGAAATGCGTTGTTTTTGACATACGAAACGAGCAGCATCAGCTGTTTGATGAAAAGCGCAATTGCAGCGAAAATTCCCATGAATAAGCACCTCCAGGTTCGGATAGCCGTTGGACGGCAAGCCCGCCCCGGCGCACATTGATGTTCGTTCTACATTGTATGTGGGCGGCGGCCTATATGTGCCTGTACCGAAGCAATTACCGAAAACCGGCGGTGCTCTCCTGTCCCTCGGGACCCAACCTTCCGTTATGCGCCGGGGCGTCCGGACAACCTGAGCGTGAAGGTCGCATCGATTGGCGTTACGAGATTTACTTTAACCGCCTGACAGTTCGCCGGCACTTCCGCGCCGCGGATTCCGTCGGCATAATGCTGAAGGAAAGCGCCTGTCAGCTCGATCCATTCGTCTCCGCAGCTGCAGCGGATCGTCTGATCCCGCCAGATCCGGGCTTTGCCGTCGCCGGAGTCCGGCAGCCAGCTTCCTCCGCTAATGTCGACTTCTTCGCCAAAAAGAAACACGATCTGAGTTACGACATCTTCAGGCGAAGCGGCGCGAATCCGCAAATCCCACCCGGCGGCCGTTTCGACCGTTTCAACCGTTACTTCGAGCCTTTGCGAATGGGTCAGCGGCCGCAGCTGGTGGGGCAGCAAATACCACGGACTGGTCCCGCTTGCCGCCGGAATCGGCCCGTAATAGCCTTTTTCGGCTGCCGCAGTCAAGCGGTAGCCGCTTTCGAGCTGTTCCAGCCGTTGAAACTTTATCGTGCCCGGACCGAAGGTCGAAGCCAGCTGCACGCCCAAGAGCCGGACACCGTTATGACGCAGCGCAAAAAAAGAAGGCGCCTCCGTCATGACCGTAGCGCTTAAGCCTTTATCCCGTATGCGGGCGACCGGCGCTCCCGCTTCCGTATGCAGAGAACTATGGAAGATCCGTCCGTGATGTCCCGCCCCTTCCATCCGGTTAAGCAAAGCCTCCCTGTCGAATGTACCGTTGATCACGATGCGGTAACGGTCCGGCAGCAATTCGGGACGGGCCTCTCCTTGATGCCGCCAATCCGGGTGAAGCAGATGGCCTAGCAAAGCATTGTTGGGAAGCGGTCCGGGATGCGTCATCCCTTCGCCGATATAAGCCGCCATCGCCTCAAACACCGGATCGTTATCCAGCTTGGCCATCAGCTTGTATGCGGAATAATATTCGTCCATCTTATAGATTTGGCCGAAGTCTTGCCGGCCGGAGTAGTCCGTTACAACCTCCCCGCCGGGATGCACCAAATACAACATCATTTTCAAGTTGCGCCGCACCGGCTCATACAGCTCGGGACGGTCCAGCGTCGCAGCGCTGTGGCACAGCATAATATTGCTGACGGTATTGTAAATGCCGTTGCTCCTTTCCGTCCATTCGCCATCGGGCGTTATATCGATGCCTTCCGCGAGCCACTGGGCGGCCCGATCCTTCAGCGCTTCTTCGCCGAATAACCGGTATAACGAACCAAGGGCGGCGGTGAGCACCCACCGATGGTTGGGCGTATGGCAGCCGCCTGTAAGCATCGCCGGAACCGTCCGCTCCAAAAACAGGCGCAGCGAAGCCGCCGTCCGGTTAAGCTCCTCCCACGGATGACCGATGAGCAGCCGGTACAGCTGCGTCAGTCCAACCACGACAAAAGCGGTATCCGGCGGCGAATGATAATTGGTCCAGCCCGGCGAGACGGTTCCGTCCTCATGCTGAAACCGAAGCATAAACTCGGCGGCCAGCTCCAGCCTCTCCAGCAAAGGCCCGTTGCGGTAATAGACCGAATCCGGATTCACAAGCGCCGCTCCCCATATCGCCATTACTTTGGGCGTGTTCATATGGCTGGGCCAAGGAATGCCCGTCGCGCTGTCGGCGACGCCGCCGTAATAGCGGCTGGACGGGTCCGTCACCTGCCGCTCCGATTCTGCCGCAGCCCATTCGTCGTTGATGGAGACAAGCCTTTCATAAGACATGGTGTTAAACCCTCCATTGTAACATTTGAAAAAAATGCCTTTCGTTCCCCAAAATTATAGACAGGCATCTTCCGCCTGAAAAGCGCTTTTGGCGTAATTAACCAAATCATAACAAATCGTCGGGCGTCGCGTTCCGGTAATCGTTCCTGCAAAAATTCCCTCAATTTAACAAGAACTTAATTTTTCTATGACGTTTCCTTAATATTCAAAAACGATAATGAGTACGCTGACAGAGAAGCTGAAACGACTTCGCCGACCTTGTCCAAGAACGGGCGGTTTCGGCGATTGAGATAAAAGGAGCTGAACGGTGCATGGTCCCGCAAACGGACAAGCAGGAATACGCTTTCTCCACCTGCTGGAATATTAAGCGGCATGCCGCTGACGGAAAAGGAATGATTGAGGAAATCAAAGAGCTTGGCTTCCGCCGGGTCGAGCTGAACTACAATGTAACGGAACGGCATATGGAAACGATCGAGCCGATGATCGAGCGCGGCGAGATCGGCGTCTCCAGCGTACATAACGTGTTCCCGTTCGTAAACGATCCCGATTACGGTACGGACTCCGTGCTGCTTGGCTTCGACGATCCGGTTAAACGGAAACGGGCGGTCGAGCTGCTCCTCGGGTCGATGGAGCATGCTCATCGCTACGGCGCTCAGGCAGTCGTCGTCCACCCCGGAGAGGTGCCGTTCGAGCATAATATCGATGCCGAGCTTAAAGCGCTCTACAGGGGGCAGGGACGCGAGTCATCCGCTTACCGCGAGCTGTGGGCCGTCATGTTGGAGCGCCGCGAGCGGCTGGCCCCGGCTTATTTGCGAACGATTCGGGAAAGCCTCGAGGAAGCGTGCAATATCGCGGCGCGGAAGCAATGGAATGTCGCCGTCGGCATCGAAACCCGCTCCCGCTGTTACCAGATGCCTACGCTGACGGAAGCGAAGGAAATCTGTTCGCAGCTTGCGGGCGCCGGCGTCTATCTGTGGTACGACATCGGGCACGCAACCATGATGGAGCGGATGGGGCTGTACGATAACGGCGAGCAGCTTGCCGGCGTTCTCCCTTATATTTACGGGGTGCATATCCATGAAACGGTGGAGCTGTCCGATCACTGGTGCCCTTATATCCATAGCGGCGACGAGGCGGATTTCGACCGTTTCCTGCCCGCCATCGCGCAGGCGACCGTCAAGGTGTACGAATTAAAGGCAGCCTGCACACCGCATGAAATTCATGAATCGCACCGGAAAATGACAAGCAAGCTGGACAAGCTGAACCGGCAGGAGGAAGAGGCGGTATGAACCGGCGGGATGAAGTGGCCGTTGCGGATTGGATGACTTATGCTCCTTATCTGCTGTTTGACCTTCGCGAGCCGTTTTATCCGGACGCCGTAGGCGTCACCGTATTGGATAAGCCCGGCCCTTCCCCTTCGTTCTACCGGACCTTCGAGTTCGACGAACCGGGTTTATCGCGCATTATCGAATATGCCATTTGGTGGGATTATGAAATCGGCCATTTGTACGAGCTTGAACACGTATGGGTTTACGTCGGCCGGGACGGCCGGGTTATCGGCTGCGAAGCGAGCTTTCACGGCAAAGTGCTGCTCGGCCTGCTGAAGGACCGCAGCAATCTCGCGGACGGGACGCATGTGCGGTTATATTCGCAGCCGGGCAAGCATGCCTTCTCCCCCCTTCCTGACTTGTTCGAGCTGCTGCCCGGACTATACCGTGCGGCAGGCGAAGACGCCGGCATCGACGGCTTAATCGTCAACGATCTGTTCCGCGGCAAGTTCGAAACGAATGACCGCATCAACGGACGGGTGCGGCAATACTTACGGCAGTTTGCTTTTACGCCTTCGCTCGAATTTAAAGAGTACCGGATTCGGGAGGAGTTTCTTATGCCTTGGAACGAGCTGTACGAGCAAATTCCGGGCAGAATCGGGGCCAGGCTGAAGGAGCTTGGCATTTGAGCCGGCCCGTAAGGAGCCGGCCATTCCCTTTTAAGGACCTTTCATGTGGAATAAGCGGAGGTGAGGAGCGACATGTTTCAACGCAGCCGGCACGATATGCCGATCGTAAAAAAAGGATACAAACGCATGCTGCTGTCCTACTTGCCGCTCGTATTCGTCGCCATTTCCGCCGTCGTTTTCATATCCTTTATCGTCGTCACAGACATGACCGTCCGGGAAGCGGAACGAGCGGACCGGCTCTCAACCCGGCAGATTGCCGGCACGATCGAAGCCTCCGTTCAAGATATCGAACGAACCGTTCTGCAGGAACTTGCCGTTAATCGCTCGCTTTACAGCTTCTTAAATGCGGACCCCGCCGACGACGAGAGGCTGATTCAATACGAGCTTTCCGAGGATTTGCAGAAGCTGAGGGAAAGCTCGCCTTCCATTCAATCGGTTTATGTTTACCGCGCCGCGGACGGGAAAGTGCTTACCGAGAGGGAAATCGTGCCGCTCGTCCGTTTTGCCGACAAGGAATTTGTCGCGGCTCAGCTTCACGCCGACAGGACGCAGAAGTGGCTCCCCGTCCGGATGTTCAGGGATAGCGAATTGAACCGGCCGGAGGCGGTCACTTCTTATATTCAACGTTTTCCGCTGCCGCTCGGCAGCGACGGAATCGTTGTCGTTAACGTCAATGTCGGTCAGTTGGTTGGGGAGACGGTTACGTACAATGCGGACGACTTGTCTATTCTCGATATTCGGGACAGCCGCACCGGCGCCAGACTGAATCCGGCGAACGGCGTTATCGATCCCGCCGCAAGCGCCCCTGCCCCCGACCGGAATGTCCTCAGCTTTGCGCAGCAATCCCCTTATCTTGGGTGGACGTTTTACAGCGGCATTCAAAAAGGCCCCTTGTCCGCATGGGTTTCGGTTATCTCTTATGTCTGGGTCGGCATAGGCGTCTTCGTGCTGGCCGGCAGCTTGTTTGCCTTCGTTTATATGGCCAAACGCAATTACCGTCCCGTCGAGCTTTTGCTTGCGCGGATTCAGCAGTTTCCCCTTCAACAACTGCCGAAGCAGAAGGCGGCGGACGAATTCGCATACATCGAGCGGGCTTTGGAAGCTTTGGTGGAAACGAACCGGAAGCATGAGCAGCTCCAGCAGGACGGCTGGACGGCCGGCAAACGCCAATTCATCCGGGATTGGTTGGACGGTACCGCAACGGTCGACTCTGCAGAATGGCAAGAGAAGGCGGCTTATTTTGAAATCCCGCCCGAGAGCGAGTTCTGCCAGGCTGCCATTGTTCAGGTCGAAGGATTTCTTCCTTGGCAGCGACAGGAGGAACGGGAAAAACGGCTGCTCAAATTTTCGCTTGCCAACTATATCCTGGAACAGCTGCGGGAGTTCGGCCATCTCGAAACCGAATGGATTGAAGCCGACAAGCTCGCCCTCCTGATCCTGCGGCGGGAGCGGGCTTCGGAAGGCGACGTTGCAGGCAAGCTGAATGAGATTGTCGGATGGACGGGACGCCATCTAAATCTTCGCATTTGGATCGGAACGGGCCTGGAAGCCGTCAGCCAAGCCGATGCGGCCGTATCGTTCCGTCAAGCCTTCGAAGCGCTCGGCTATAAGCTGCTGCTTGGCCGGGTCGCCGCGTATGCGGACGTATCCGCAAGGCGCCAGCCTTCGGCATTTGCGTATTACCAGAGAATGGCGGAATGCGTTCAACAGGCTTACGGCCGGAATGACGGCTGGAGCGGGCAAGCCGACGCGATCTTCGAGCAGATGAAGGCGGATTTGCTCGCCGACGAGGAGATCAAAAGCATTATATTGCACGGAACGGCGTTGCTGCTGGAGGAAGCGGAATGCGTCGCCGATCCCGAAGTCCGTTCCCGTCTTCGAGAGATCGTTCTCTCCCTGCAGCGGTTAACCGAGCAAGAGACGCGAATGGCGTCCCTGCAGGCCGCATTTGCCGAGCGGCTCGAGCGCTTCTCCTTCCATTACGCCAACTATAAGAAATCGAACAAATACCAGGAAACGATTAACCGGGTCAAACGCCATATTGAGCAGCACTTTAACGATCCGGATTTGTCGCTGACCCAAATCAGCGAAATGTTCGGCTTGAAGCCCAAATACGCAAGCCAATTGTTCAAGGACGAGTTCGGCATGAAATTTGTTGATTTTGTCGTGATGCTGCGCATGGAGGAAGCCAAGAGGAGGCTTGTGGCGACGGACGATCCCGTACAAGATATCGCCCTGCAGGTCGGCTACGCCACTCCGATTTCGTTCGGCCGCATGTTCAAGAAGCTGGAGGGCGTCCCCCCCGGCGACTACCGAAAAATGAAGCTTCGCGCGACACAACCCAATTCGTAACGCCTTCCGATCTGCGTAAGGGTCCGGCCATATCGGTCCTTCGCGCAGCGTCGGCAGGCGTTTTTCGCTTCCGGCGGAGAAGCCGGCGCAACCATTATCCGAAAGCGGATGTTTGCAAGAGGAATTCCGGTGCACGGAATGCCGCAAATCCCTCGCCAGGACTGGATTTTCCCCTTATTCGGACGGAATCGGGTTCATAATCGGAATCAGGTTTATCCGCTTGATGCAAAGCCTTGCCGTTAGGCGGATTCCGCGGTGCGGCGCCATCGGAAAATCGTCTATTTCGGATCGTCCGGGAGCGCGATATAACAAAAATGCGGACCGGTTGGAGACTCGTTCGGACCGCAAATTATCGTATAACGGGAGGAAACAAAAGCGTGTTGAACCGATTGGCAACAACAAAAGCAAAAGCAAAAAAGCGGCCGTTCCAAAGGGCTTCCGTCCTGCTGTCATCGGCGCTTGCCGTATGCATGCTGTCCGCCTGCTCGGCGGAAGGCGCAGCGGAGCCGAACGCCGCTTCGACTCAAAGCGCCGCCGGCACGGACAAGCCCGCCGCGGCCGCAACGCTGCAAATCGAGGTGTACGAGCGCGGCGAGGCGCCTGCCGGCACTTCGGTGACGGACAACTATTTGACTCGATACGCCCAGAAAAATTTCGGCGACCCGAACGGGATCAAGCTGGAATACGTGCCCGTCCCCCGTTCGGAGGATGTACAGAAGCTGAACGTCATGATGGCTTCGGGCGAGGTTCCGGACATTATTTTTACGTACGATGAGAACCTCGTCTACAATTATGCGCAGCAAGGCGGCTTGCAGGAGCTGGACCAGCTGCTCGAAGAGCACGGCGCTAACCTGACGGCGTTTCTCGGAGAAGAAACGCTTGCTTACGGCGTATTCGAAGGCAAGCAATACGCCATCCCTGCCAAACGGGTGAATGTCGGCAAATACGCTACCTTCATCCGCCAGGATTGGCTGGACAAGCTGGGCTTGCCGGCCCCTCAAACGACGGAGGAGGTATACGAGACGCTCAAAGCGTTTAAGGAGAACAATCCCGGAGGCGTGGACTCGGTCATACCGTTCGGCTTTTCCTTGACGCCTTCCTCTTACGAGCCCGTCGTATGGGGCTTGTCGGAGCAAATTAGCGAGGAGCAGCGCGTGACGGAGACACATCAGCTCGGTTCCCGGGATTATCCGACCCTGCTGCCCGGCCATAAGGACGCGGTCCGGTTTCTGAACAAGCTGTACCACGAAGGCCTGATGAGCCTCGACTTTGCCTTGGACAAGGATGAGAAGAAGCTGAATCAGGATATCCAGACCGGCAAGGTCGGGATGTTTGGCGCGGATGGCCTGGAACCGCTGCAGGAAGTATACGGCAACTTGCAGACGAACGTGCCGGGCGCTTCCTTGAGCGCCATCGACCCGTTCACCAACAGCACGGGACAGCATTACAAGCCGCTGTATAAGCCTGCCGGCATGTACATTATTATTCCGAAAGAAAGCAAGCATGCGGCGGAAGCGATCCGATACCTCGATTGGATGGCGCAGCCGGACGTAATGCTCGCCATGCAAAACGGCGAGGAAGGCGTCCATTACAAAATGGAGCAAGGCATCCCGGTTCGCATCGATTCCGAGCAAACGAACAAGGACCTGTTCAATACCGGCGACATGGTCATTATTAGCAACGGCCGGGACTTCGGCGACGAAGAGCTGAACAAAACCGCATCTCTTATCGCGCTTCCCGAGCAATACCGCGAGCTCGGAAGCAAGGTTCTCGACATTATGGTCGCAGACGGCGTAAGCCCGGTACGCTTCGACAAGCCGCTGGAATCGCAGATCAAATACGGAACGATGCTGCAAGAGAAGTACGACGAGCTGATCGCCCGCTCCATACTGGCTAAGCCGGACCAATTCGATGCGACCTACGACCGGCTGCTGGCAGATATGATGAAGAGCGGCGGAGATGCGATTCTGAAGGAACGCCAAGAGCTGTATGAAGCGATGAAGAGCCAATGAGGACGAAGCATCTCCAGCCGCGCGAAGCTGCCGGAACCGCGAGGCTTTACGCCCCGGGGCGCGGCCGAAAGCTGAAGCTGTTCATCCGGAATTGGCAGCTTTATGCCCTGCTCGTCCTGCCGATTTCCTTTTTCCTGCTCTTTAAGTACGGACCCGTGTACGGCATTGCCGCCGCTTTCAAAGACTATAACCTGTTTAAAGGGCTGGCGGGGAGCGAATGGATTGGGCTGGACACCTTCCGCGACATATTCGAGAACCGGGAATTTTACATCGCGCTGCGCAACACGCTTCTGCTGAACGGGCTCGATCTGCTCGTTTCGTTTCCGGCGCCGATCATTCTGGCCATTATGCTTCACGAGCTAACCTCGTCCGCCGTCAAAAAGGCGGCGCAGACGCTGCTCTATTTGCCTCATTTCATCTCTTGGGTCATCATCGGCGGCATCGTCTACCAAGTGTTCGCGACGAATTCCGGCATCATCAACGTGCTGCTGGGACGCATCGGCATAGACCCGATTCCTTTTCTGTCGGACAAGGTCTACTGGACCGTAACTTACTTGGCAACCGGCGTATGGCAAGGAGCGGGCTGGGGAACGATCATTTATTTAGCGGCTATTACCGGCATCAACAAAGAGCTGTACGAAGCGGCTAAAATAGACGGCGCTGGCCGTTTCGCTCTCATCCGGCACGTTACGCTGCCCGGGATCAAGCCTACGATGGTTACCCTGCTCATCCTGAATTTGGGGCAAATGGTGCAGATCGGCTTCGAGCGCCCTTATGTCATAGGCAACGTGATGGTCAAGGACGTTTCGGAAGTGTTAAGCACCTTCACGTACACCGTCGGTCTGCAATCGGGGCAGTTTTCGTTTGCCACCGGAATCGGCCTGTTCCAAGGCATCGTAGGGCTCGTATTCATTCTTGCCGCCAATTTCGCAGCCAAGCGTTGGACAGGCAAAGGCATTATTTAAGAAAGGAAGATGTACGATGCGTACGGCGGTTAGCAACCGGCTGTTCAACGGAGTCAATACGGCGCTTGTCATCGTATTTTCTCTCTTGTGCCTGGCTCCTTTTCTACATGTGCTGGCCGTATCTTTAAGCTCCAACAATCCGATCCTGTCGGGGAAGGTGCTGCTCTGGCCGGTAGACGTCAGCTTCGAAGCGTTCAAGCGCGTGCTGTCCGACCCCGGCATGCTTCGTTCGCTGGCGTTCACGGCGATGCTCACGGCGATCTATACCGCTTTATGCATGATCATGACGACGATCGCCGCCTATCCGTTGACGAAGTCCGGCCTGCCGGGGAGAAAAGCGGTCATGCTGCTGATCGTGTTCACGATGTTTTTCAGCGGCGGCATCATCCCGGAATATATTTTGATCAAAGAGCTTGGCCTTACCAATACGATCTGGTCTCTTATACTGCCAAGCCTGATTAATCCTTTCAATATGGTCATTATGATCAGCTTCTTCGAATCGCTCCCGAGAAGTCTAGAGGAAGCGGCGGAAATCGACGGGTGCAGCCATTTCGGCATTATGATCCGCATTCTGCTGCCGCTCTCGATGCCGGTCATCGCCGCGTTAAGCCTGTTTTATGCCGTCGGCCGGTGGAACGGCTTTATGGACAGCTTGTTTTATATTACCGATCCCGATATGTATCCGCTGCAGCTTAAGCTGTATCAGCTTGTCATGAACAATATGGCGAACGACATTATGCAGATGGAAGGATTTCGGATGGTGGAACTGCTCCCCGAAAGCTTAAAAGCGGCAAGCATCGTCTTCTCCACTTTGCCGATATTGCTAGTTTATCCTTGGCTGCAGCGCTATTTTGTTTCCGGCATTATGCTTGGCGCCGTCAAAGAATAATTCATTTCAAGAGAAGGAGATGAAAGATCTATGTTTCCATACGGTAAAAAAATGATCGCTGCGATCGCATGCGCCTTGACGTTTGCTTCCTTCGCGCCGTTCCAATCCGCTCACGCGGCCGGAATGTCCGCTTCCGATCAAGCTGCGCTGGCCGGCTACTGGTCGCCCGTGCTTTATCAGGACGTCGGCGCCAACCCGGAAGCCGATATCCCCGTACCGGTCAATTTTGACGGCGACTGGTCCGCGCTCAACAGCTGGGACAACATCGGCAATTATGCCAAAGGCAGCAGCCTTCCGCTGAATCCAAGCGTTTATTGGTCCCTTGTCGAAACGGAAACCCATTACTACATTAGTTACGATTTCTTCTATGCAGCGCACGATCCAAAAGGATCGCTTGGCGACCATGAGAACGACATGGAAGGCATAATGCTTACGATCCGTAAAGCGGGAACGGAGAAAGAAGACGGTACGACCGTCACGAACCCGAACGGAGAGATCGAGCTTGTCCTTATGCCCCGCCACGCCAAGCTGGGCATGTATGCGCCGGCAAGCGGGGCCAGCTATGAGCCGGGACTCGATACCGTCTATTACGACGACACCTTTACGGTGGAGAACCATGCGACCGGCAAGCACATACCCGTGTACAGCGCGCAAAACGATGAATATTACACGGAATCGGAAGGCGATTTCGGGCACGCCCTTAAGCCATACAACGGCGGCGGCGCAAAAGGCGATACCGGTTATGTGTTCCAATGGGGCGGCGCAGGTTCGGCTGCCGGCAATATGAATGCCTCCGACAATTGGGAGGCCAAGCTGGGCGACTTTGACGACAGCAAGCGCATGAACTATCAGCTCATACCGCTGGAGACGTCGTTATGGCCGCTCCGCAACGACTTTACGCTTAACCTGTGGAGCAGCTACGGAACGTTCCTGGGCGACGACGGGAAGGACAATGCCGCCAATACGCCATGGGGCTGGAGCTTCGAAGGCTACCGCGATTTGGGTTCCGGACGGATGCTTTACGATCCGGCAGGCTTTGTGGATGCGCTGTTTGACGGTCTGGGGCAATTCTCGACCGTCTACCTGACCAACCCTTATAGCGGATAAAAGATACGGCCTACGAGCCGAATATGGATTTCGTACATTGGCAAGCTGCTTCAGGTTAAAAGCAAAAAAGGCGGCCGCCCGGATATGCCGGCGGCCGCCTTCCGTTCTTGAATCATTCCCTTAACCTCAAGCTTCCCCTCAAAGTCCGGCCAGCTCCCGGATCTCGTCCTGCGTCAGCGCTTTGTTGTAAATATATACCTCGTCCAAGCTGCCATTCAGATAAGGGTCCGCCGCATAGCGGCTTTTGCCGAGGTAGGCTTCCGTGGACGCCAGCTGGTTCGGGTTGAAGGTCATTTTATTGTTCGCCGCTACAAGCTCGCCGTTAACGTAAAGCTTGCCGGTATCGCCTTCGATCGTAACGGCGACGTGAGTCCATTCGTTTTGCGGCAGCGGGCCGGTTCCGAACAGGCTTTGATCGACGCCGTCGTGAATCGTAAACTGCAGCGAGCCGGAGGACGGCGTCAGAAACATGTTTTGGCCGAGGCTGCTGCCGAAGTCGAATATCCGCTGCCAAGCGCCTCCGCCTTCCCAATACACCCACGAGGCAAACGTAAAGTCTTCGGCATCGGCTACGAGGCCGGGCAGCTCCACGTAACCGTCCGTGCCGTCGAATTGCAGGGTTGCGCCTTGCTTGCCGTCCGGCTGCAGCGCAGCTCCTCCCTCTAGAACGCCATCGAGCCCATTGTCGCTCGAATCGACGATAACGCCGTCTGCGGCATCCTCAAAACCGTAATGCGCAAGCGTCGGCCCCTCCAGTTCGGCCAACACCGTCACATCAAACGATTTCCGGTCTTCGGCTTTGCCTTTGCGGATCGTCGCGGTAAGCGTCACTTCAGCATTGGCTTCACCCGCCGAAGGCCGCGTTACGACGCCCGAAGCGGAGACGACCGCTTCGTCCGAGGAGCTCCATTCGATGACGGTGCCCTGCGTCCCTTCCCCGGGAAGCTCGAGATTCCGGAAGACGGCGGACGTATCGCCCAGATCAAGATCTTCTTTAACGGCGGCTACCGCATCTTGGTCCTTCAGCTCCTCCGTTTGGCTTCCCCAGACGGCGACGCCGCTTGAAGACAATGCGGTAAACGTCACGACGGCTGCCTCGGCGGAAGAGTCCCACTCGCGGGCGAACACGCCTTTATAAGTTTCCCCGTCCAATTGAAGCTCTGCCGCTCCGTCCTTGTCCAAGCTCCATGTGCCTTGAACGGCGCCGGATACCGTTCCGTCCTTGTTCAGCTGGACGGCGACCGGCGTTTGAACGGCCGGCGTTATGCCCTTGCCATGGTCGATGAGCTTGTAGGTGCCGGACGCTTCGCTCGCGGTCACTTTTTTCACGTTATCCAGTCCCGCATAGCGGTAAGGCGCAACGACAGGCCAGCCGTCCTCGTTCATATACATTTCGTGAACGCGGATTTCATGCTCTTCTCCTCTTCCCGGGAACCGGGTATGGAAAATAAGATAATGATTGCCGGTTTCTTCATCGTAATAAGCGGAGTTATGACCCGGCGACACATAGCCGAGTCCGGCGCCTTCGCCCGGATCCCCGACGGCTCTCGTCCATTGGTAGTTGCCCATCAGCTTCACGCCGTACGGCTCGATCGATTTGTCGTCGAAGAGCGGCAGCGTTGGATCGGCTTTTACGTTGATCATGTCGTTCCCTTCCGCGTCGACGTACGGGCCGTCCGGATTGGCGGAGCGGGCCACGCGGATGTTGTAGCCGCCTGCGGCGTCCAGCCCCCCAAACGATAAGAACAGATAATAATAGTCGGTTTCGGGACTGTACAGGATGTACGGACCTTCGATCCGGCTATGGTTGCCGCCCGTGAGCTTTTTGCCGTAGCCTTGGCCGGGAACGATTTTGCCGGTGTCCGGGTCCATTTTCAAAATAAAGATGCCGCCGGAATAGGAGCCGTACACCATCCAAAGCTGGCCCTCCTGATCGTAAAACACGTCCGGGTCTACGACGTTCGGATGCACCGTCGCGTCGTAGATCGTGCCGTCTTCGCTTGGTTCCCCCCACATGCCGGATTTCAGCAGGATGCCAAGATCCTTGTAAGGGCCTTCAATATCGTCCGCGACCGCGACGCCCAGCGCCGATCTCGGCGAATCCCCTTTACAAGCGTTATAGTACATATAATACCGGCCGTCGTTCAGCTGAATGACGTCTGCCGCCCACAGCGTGCCGGACTGCGCCCAATCAAGCGTCTCCTTCAGCTCTTCCGTTACGTTCGGAATGAGCTTGTTGCCGTCCGCGACCCCGGAGGCGACCATCGTCCAGTTCATCAGGTCGGCCGACTTTGCCGCGGCGAGATGGGAACCGAACACGTAATATTCGCCGCTTACTTTAATGACGGAAGGATCGTGCACGGAGCCCTCCCGGAATACGGGGACGGGATCCGCTTTCTTTGCTTGCCCGCCTGCGGCTTGTCCGTCCGCGGCCGCCGCCGCGCTGCCGAGCGAACCGTTCAGCATGGTGAAGGCGGTCGCGACGAACGCGGCCTTTCGAGTTGCTTTCCACAGCTTGCGCAATGCTTTTCCTCTCCTTTTTTTGAATGGTTGTTCACAAGTAAAACGCTTACAAAGGATATTAGTTAATATAAATATTAATTATTAACTAATAATTAAATTTTAGCATGAAATCGTTTCCGCGATCAACAGGCGTCGGGGCGCCGGCCGGCAAATGAGCATTTTGGCTTACAAGAGACGGGACCCGGGAATCACGCGCCGCTTCCCCTCAATCGAAGTTTCCTCCACCTTCTGAACCGCCGGAATGCGCGCTCCCTTTCTGCCGTACGGCTCGTTTCGTGTTTAAATTTCGCGAACAAGGTCATGATGGCCGGTCTGATGTCATATCTTTTTAAAACCATGGGTATTGGAGGGGAAGAGCATGTCTGTATTGCGAATCGACGGAACGTCTCCCGAATGCGTGGAACAGGTGATACGGCAACTGGAGGATATCGGAAATATTCGCCGTTTCTCCGTATTTTCACAAGACATCCCTCAACGCTACTCGGATGTACCGGGCTTTTATATAACCGAAGACGGAGAACGGTATGAGAACAACTCGAGTTACCGTCTCATCCTGGAATGCGCGGAATCCGAGCGCGCGGTTTGGATCGAGCAGGCGGCATCCGGGGACGAAGAAACGGAGACGAACGGGACGGTCGAGATTTTGCAGATTTTAGGGGTGCGAATGGATTATAGCCGTATTGCGGCCGAAAGGACGATCCTGAACGAAAACGCGCAGGTCGAGCATAATCTCAATTTTATTATTCGGCAGAAGCAAACCGATGACGGGCCCGACGATTTAAGCAACGAGAAGCTGATGAAAGTGATGATGAAGTTCGATCGGCCGTACGACAAATGGAAAACGAAGGAGATGCTGCGAATGTTCGGCCGCATCGAGCCTCTCCGCGGTCTCGGCGGCGAAGAAGCGGAAATCTATTACTTCCGGACGCCGTTTGACACGAAGCAGGAATTGCCCCATTGCGCCACCAACAATGTTCTGACCTTGCACAAGCGATTGGAAGGCGCGGACGTGGAAACGATCCATAAGCTGGTGCAGCAAATCGCCGAGGAGCACCGTGCGGAAATCACGACAAGAATCTATGAAAAAACGCCTCAATGAAAATGGATGGGCCCATCCCCAAGCGCCAAAGACGGCTTTCGGGTGGGCCCTATTTATTGGATTCCGGCCGGATTCGGCTAAAGTCGAGCCGTCCCGTCAGGACGACGGCTCCCTCTACTTCCCGGCTTGAGCCTGCTTGTGCCGCGGCTCGGCTACGCGCGTAAAGCTGCGGCGGCCGTCGACGCTGACCGGCGCCTCGCCGTCGATCGTCACGCGGCGGACGACTCTGTGCTGATCGCCGTAATCGTTGATCGCGTAATGCTGCGTCGCCCGATTATCCCAGATGACGACGTCGCCCGCCGACCAGCGCCAGCGGACCGTATTTTCGAGCCGGGTAACGTGCCGCTGCAGCAGCGCCAGCAGCTCGGCGGAATCGGCCGAGGAGAGGCCGATGATTTTTTTGGCGAAGTGGCCCAATATAAGCGAACGCTCGCCGGTTTCCGGGTGGACGTGGACAAGCGGATGCTCCGTTTCGTAGTAGGTGGATACGAATACGTCTTTATGATGCCGCGCCGAAGCTTCGGATACCGTCTCGCGATGGGCGGCGTAGTCGTACTCGTTGGAATGGACCGCCCACAGATGGTCGACGAGATTGCGCAGCGAATACGGCAGCTTCTCGTAGGCCGCTGCCGTATTCGCCCATACGGTGTCGCCGCCGTACTCCGGAACGACTACCGCGCGGAGAATCGAAGCTTGCGGGTACGCCGCTACGAACGTGACGTCGGTATGCCACGAATCCGCCCTCCCGCCGTGCGCGGAGTTCAGCTCCAGCAAGTATGAGGTGCCGTCCTTGATCGGTACCGTCGGATGGGCCACCGGGCGGCCGAACAACCCCGCCAGCGCCTCCTGCCCCGCATCGTCCAGATGCTGCTGGCCGCGGAAGAACAGCACCTTGTGCTTGAGCAGCTCCTTTCGCAGTACAGCCGCCGTCTCCGGATCCAGATCCGCGCTTAAGCGGACGCCTTTCACCTCGGCTCCGATGCGTCCGGCGACCCGGCTTACTTCCAATTGTACGGCTTGATTGCTTTGAACGGTTGACATGGTCATTCCTCCTTAACGTTTTGCGGAGCGTTGCTCCTTGAATTTTCTTCGCAGCAAAATCGTGCTTCGGAAGCATTCGCTTCGTTTTGCGGAGCGTTGCTCCTTGAATTTTCTTCGCAGCAAAATCGTGCTTTTATCAATCATATCCGAGGCCCGCGCGACAAATTTAAACGATAACCGGGGCCGGATGTTGATCCTTCCTTTAGCCTGCAAGCCCGTTAGCGGGCGGCCGGCGCTGCGGAGGCAAACGAATTGGCCGGGCGCCGCAGGCCGAAATGCCCGCGAAGCGTCGCGCCTTCGTATTCGGTGCGGAACAGCCCGCGCCGCTGCAGCTCCGGAATGACCTTGGCCGCAAACGCGTCCAGTCCTTCCGGCAAAACAGGCGGCATGACGTTGAAGCCGTCGCTTCCGCCGTTCGTGAACCATTCCTCCAGCTGATCGGCCACTTGAACGGCCGTTCCGGCGAACGTGCGATGTCCGCGGGCGCCGGCCAGCCGGTGAATGAGCTGACGGATCGTCAGATTCTCCCGCCGCGCCAAGCCGGACACGAGCTCGAACCGGCTTTTGTTGCCGTTGATGCCGCGAATGTCGGGCAATTCGGGCAGCGGGCCGTCAAGCGGATACGAAGACAAGTCGACCCCGAGCATGTTTTTCAGCTGCTGCAGACCGTAAGCGGGAACGGTCAGCTCGTTCAGCTCCTGCTCTTTCTCTTTCGCTTCCGATTCGGTTTCGCCGATAACGGCGCATATGCCCGGCAGAATGAGCAGCTCTTCCGGCTCCCGGCCGAAGGCTGCGAGCCTCGACTTCAGATCGGCGTAAAACCGCTGCGCATCCTCGAGCGTCTGCTGCGCGGTAAACACCGCCTCCGCGTGTTGGGCCGCAAACGCCTTGCCGGCCTCCGAGGAACCGGCCTGCACGAGTACCGGATAACCTTGCGGCGGTCTCGGGATATTCAGCGGTCCCTGGACGCTGAACGTTTCGCCCCGGTGGGCGAGCACATGCACTTTATCCGTGTCCGCGAACACGCCGGTATCCCTGTCGAGAACGACGGCGCCATCCTCCCAGCTGTCCCAAAGACCCGTCGCGACTTTCAGAAACTCCCGCGCCCGCTCGTACCGCTTGCCGTGCTCCAGATGCGCCTCCGCTCCGAAATTGAGCGCTTCCTGCTCGCTGCCCGACGTCACGATGTTCCAGCCGGCCCGGCCGTTGCTGATATAATCGAGCGAAGCGAACTTGCGCGCCACATGGAACGGCTCGTTGTACGTCGTCGAGACGGTGGCGATCAGCCCGATCCGTTCGGTGACGGCGGCAAGCGCAGACAGCAGCGTAAACGGCTCCAGCCCGTACGATCCGCCGTGCTTTATGTTCCGGCCGACCGCAAGGCCGTCCGCCAGAAAGATCGAATCGAATTTGGCCTTCTCCGCGGTTTGAGCCAATTGCGCATAGTAGCGGATATCGTGTATCCGCTCCGGCTGCGTGCCGGGGTAACGCCAAGCCGCTTCGTGGTGCCCCGCGTTTAGCAGAAATAAATTCAGCTTCATTTGCCGCTTTGCTTTGCCCATCTTCTTCACGCCTTTCTTCCGCTTGTTTTTGTCTTGGTTTCGCAGCTCCGAGAGAAGCTGCATTCATTCGCCGTAAGCCTGCTTCCACCTCGTCAGCTTCCGCTCGATAAAAACGAGCGTATAGTTCACGGCCAAACCGATAGCCGAAATGGTAATAATGCCCGCGTACATCTCCGGAATCAGAAAGCTGAACTGCGCGTACTGAATCAAGTAACCGACGCCCGATTTGGCCCCGACCATCTCGGCCGCCACCAGAACGAGGATGGAACTGGCGCCGGCTTGCCGGACGCCGACGAAGATCGTCGGAATGGAGGCGGGAACGATCACCTTGCGGAACAGCCTGACCGGGGACAACCCCATGGATCGGGCGGATTTGACAAGCAGCGGATCGACGTTGCGGACCCCGCTGATCGTATTCAGCAGCAGAGGGAAGGTGCAGGCGTAAAATACGATGGCGATTTTCGACGTTTCCCCCAGCCCGAGCAGCAGAATGAACACCGGCAGGATGGCAAGCGCGGCCGTGTTGCGAAGCAGCTCCAGGAGCGGGTTTAAATATTGGGCAACCGGCTTATACCAGCCGATCGCAAGCCCAAGCGGCACGCTGACGAGCAGCGCCAGCGCAAGGCCCCCCGCCGACCGCAGCAGGCTTGCCTCCAGATGGTCGGCCATATCCCCCGACAGCAGCAATCCCCACCATGCCCGAAGCACCTCGCTAAAAGGCGGGAAAAACGTCCCGTCGACAATGCCGAGCCTCGGCGCCGTTTCCCAAACGAGCAGGAAAACGGCGATGGCGACGGAATTGCGGTACGCCGCGCGCAGCCGGGACCACGATGATTTCAACGCCTTCGGCTTGCCGTTTCGCGCGGTACGCCCGTGGACGGCGGCGTCCCCGGCATAGGCGTTCGGATTGCCATTAACGGCCGAATTCGCTTTAACGTTTACGTTCGCATTCGCGTTAGCCACCGGCGGCCACCCCTTTCTCCGCATCGCGTTCCTCGCCCGCTTCCGGGCGGTGCGCATGAGCGCTTTTGTCCTGTTCCAATTGCTGCGCTCTTGAAACCTCGTCCTTCAGCAGCTCCCAGATTTGATGGCGAAGCCGCGAAAAATCGGGGCTCGAACGCAAATCCTCCTCCGAAGAGCGGGCCTGAAAAGGAACTTCGATCACTTCCTTGATCGTGCCCGGACGGGAGGTCATCACCGCCACCCGTTGTCCGAGAACAACCGCTTCGTCGATGCCGTGCGTAATGAACACGATCGTCTTGCGCGTCGCCTCCCATATCCGCAGCAGCTCCCCCTGCAAAATTTCGCGCGTCTGCGCGTCCAGCGCGGCGAACGGTTCGTCCATGAGCAGCACCTCGGGATCGTAAGCGAGGCTTCGCGCGATGGCGACGCGCTGCTTCATGCCGCCGGACAGCTCGTGCGGATAGCGGTCCTCGAAGCCTTGCAGCCCGACGAGCCGGATGAATTCCCGGGCGCGCTCCCTCCGCTCCCGCTTTCCGGCGCCTTTGGCTTCCAGCCCGAACTCGACATTGCCAAGCGCCGTCTTCCAGGGGAATAAGGCGTATTGCTGGAACACGATGCCCCGATCCAGACCGGGTCCGGCGACCGGTTTCCCGTCGATCCGGATTTCGCCGCCATCCGGCCTCGACAAGCCGGACAGCAGATCCAGCAGCGTCGATTTGCCGCAGCCGCTTGGCCCGACGATGACCATAAACTCGCCCTGTCGGACATCCAGATTAAAATTTTGCAGCGCGGGCAGCCTTTCCGAATGTTTGCGGAACGATTTGTGCACATGCCGAATGCTGATTTTGGCCGTCATCGCTTAACCTCCTTACGGCTTCGCATCGGAAGCGAACGGGTTGAACTCGTTGGTGTACAGCTTTTTGCCGTCAAGCTCGCCGATCTTGAGCGTTCCTTCGTTTACAAGCCAATCGACCCACGTTTGAAATTCCTTCTCGGCGATGAGCCCGCCTGTGCCGGCGATGCCCGTGCTCTTCCAGTACTTGACATTGGACGCGTCCTCCTTGCGTCCGCGCTTCTCGATAATCGCCTCGTATCTGGCGATAACCTCCTCGCGCGGCGTCGTCCGCGCCCATTCGATCGCTTTGGCCGTCGCTTCGACGAATTTGCGCGTCGCGTTCGGATTGTTCTTTATAAACTCGTTCGTCAGCACGTAAGATCCGGCGCTGAACGTCCCGAACAAGTCCTTGTCGGTAAACAGCGGACGGATGCCGCCGCGCTCGAGCGCTTTGTCCCGCAGCACGCCTCCGAGCGCGGCGGCGTCGATCTGCTTCGCCCGGAGCGTCTGCTCGCCGGTCACCGGCGGAACGACGACAAGGGTAACCTGCTTGATTTCCTCCGGCGTCAGGCCTTCCCGGTGCAGATATTCTTTGATGACGAATTCGTGATGGGCGCCAAGCGTATTAACGGCGATCCGTTTGCCGATCAAGTCCTTTGCGGTGCGAATGCCGCTGTCCTCCAGCACGTAATACCCCGTCCACGTGTTGTCGTCGATGCCGTAATACGAAATGACGGGCGTAATTTGGGCCTTGGCTGCAAGCAGCTTCACGATCGCCCCGTTGAACGCGCCGCCGAAGTCGGTATCCCCGGTTACGACGGACTGAATGTCTTGCGGACCGCTGATCGTATTGCCGATAAACTTCAGCTTCAGCGGCGCCAAATATCCGAGATCCTCGGCCAACTCCGGATAAGTAACCGCGCCGACCGAACCTTGATAGCGCAGCTCGGCGACCTCCAGCCCGCCAAGCTCGGCGGCGCCGGCCGCCGAAGTCCCTTTGCCGCCGCAGCCGGACAGCGGCAGCAGCGCCGCGAGCAATAACGATACGGCCGCTGCGGCCAGTCGTTTGCTGTGATCCATCGTCTATCCCTCCGTCCTCCAAAAATAAAAAAGACGCTCTATCCAAACGATAGCCGTCTTCTCCGGTAGTCCGGTCGTTATTCCATATTTACCAATCCAATTACTAGGATTTGGTGAACATCTTACATGCGCCGCGCATCTTCCGTCAATAGTGCTTTAGACCTTCCATTCGTCCGACAAATCGCGACAATGCCGTGAAAGGCCGCAGCTCACGAAGAAAGACAATAAGCGGCCGCCGCAGACCGCTCGTTGTCTCTATGATCAACCTTTCAACGACCCCGCGAGCGCGCCTGAAATAAAATAACGCTGCAAAAAAACGAACAACGCGATCATCGGCAGCGAGACGATCGCCACCCCCGTAAGCAGCATCGGGTAATCGGTGACGTATTCTCCCCTGAATTGCAGCAAGGCCAACGGCAGCGTTAGCTTCCGATTGCCGGAAACGAGCAGCATCGGAAACAGCAGATCGTTCCAGACGATCACGAACAGAAAAGCCGACGTCGCGGCCACATACGGGGCGCATAACGGAAAGACGATTCCCGTCATTAAACGCCACTCCCCCGCCCCGTCGATCGAGCCGGCCTCGAGTATTTCCTTCGGCAGCGTCCGCATGAAATTCGCCAGCATAAACACGGACAGCGGAAGCAGCGTCGAAGCCGTTACCAGCATGAGCCCGGTCAAGCTGTTCGTCCAGCCCAGCTCCTTCACGAACCGGTAAATCGGGATCATGTTGACCTGCGACGGCACCATGAGGCCGGCTGCAAACAGCGCGTACATCCACGCTCCGGTCCGTCTTCCGGAACGAATAATCGCAAACGCGATCATACCGGCGAGCAGCAGCTCGAGCAAGACGGTGCCGACGGTGACGAAGACGCTGTTGCCGAAATAACGCAGCATGGGCTGCCCCTCGAAAATCGCCGTATAGTTATGGAAAGACAAAGCCGGCGGCAGGCCGACCGGATCCGCGTAAAACTGCGGCGTAGTCTTAAGCGAAGTGAAAACGACAAGCAGCAGCGGCGCAACGATCGCAATCGTAAAAGCGGCCAGGAACAGCCTTCCGGCAAGCCGCAGCAGCATGGGCATCCTCTCCTTTCCCCATCATGAATAAGAGGCGCGGTCCGCTCGCAGCACGCGAAACTGCAGCCATGTAATCAACGCGATAAGCAGCAGAAAAAACATGGACGCCGCGGAAGCCAAACCAAACGAGTAGTTCGTAAACGCCGTGTTATAGATAAAAGTCGACAATATCTCCGTCGAATATACGGGACCGCCGCCCGTCATCGTAAAGACAAGATCAAACGCCTTAAACGATTGAATGGTCGTATACGACACGACCACGGCAGCAGCCGGAGCGAGCAGCGGCCACGTGACCCGGAAGAAAACCTGCAGCCGCGTTCCGCCGTCCAGCTTGGCCGCTTCCAGCAGCTCGCGCGGAATGCTTTGCAGCCCCGCCACGAACAAGATGACCATCTGACCGATATGGGCCCACGACTGCACGGCCGCAAGCGAAAAAATGGCGATATGTGCGTCGCCCAGCCAATTTTGCGAAAGAACCGGCAACCCGATCCGGTCCAAGACGCCGTTAATGAGGCCGAGGGACGGATCGTACATAAACGTCCATATGAATCCGACCGACACCGACGACAGGATTGTCGGCACGAAATAAAGCGAGCGAAGCGCTGTCGACGCTTTGGAATTGCGCTGAAGCATCAGCGCCAGAACAAGCGAGGCGACCGTCTGGCAGAAGACGACCGCAAGCATGAACTTTAAGTTGTTGCCGATCGATTTGCGGAACACGATATGTTCGGTTAACGTCGCGTAGTTGTCGAGCCCGATATACCGGTAGGACGGCGATAAGCCGTCCCAGTCCGTAAACGAATAGTAAAAGCCGGACAATGTCGGATAAACGAACAAGGCGAGATAAAGGACGGTGCCGGGCGCAAAAAACAGCAGCAGAATCCGTTTTCCGTTCTTCATTTTATTTTCCCAGCTGCTGGCCGACGATCGCCTGCGCGTCCTCGGCCGCCTGCTCCGCCGACGTTCCGCCAAGCACCGCTTGGATCGAGCTCGTTACCGCCGTTTGGATTTCGGTATTCGTGATTGTGAAGCGCGGCTGGAAACGCGTTTTTTTCGTCGTCCATTCGGCGACCGCCTTCAATTCGGCGCTTGTGTACTCGACGTTTTGCACCGTTACGTTTTGCCCCGTGGCGTTGGCATATTCGCCTGCGTTTTCCGCTTCGCTCAGAAACGCGATAAATTTTTTCGCTTCCTCCGGATGCTTGGACTTGCCGTTGACGGCAAGCATAAACGTCGTCGTATGGATGCCTTCGTAGACTGCCTGGTCAGCCGGCACCGTAATCGGAGCGAGCAGCTTTTGCTCCAGATTCGGGTTATTTTTTTTGTTTTGCGCAAGCTGGTAAGAGCCCGTTGCCAGGATGGCCGCTTTCTCCTGCACGAACAAAGCGCCTGCGCCTTGATCCTTCGTTCCGAGCGCGTCTTTCTGGAAATACCCTTTATCGTTCAGCTCTTTAATTTGCGACAGCGTCTTGACCCACCATTCGTCGGTCAGCTTCGTTTCGCCGGCTTCAAGCTTCTTGAAAATGTCGGGATCGGGCGCGTTGTTCATAACCATCGTGTTCATAAACTGGCCCGGTCCGATGTCCGCCCCGGGGAAAGCGATCGGAACGATGCCTTCCTGCTTCAGCTTCTCCGCCATGGCAAGGAAACCGTCCCAGTCGGCAGGCGGCTCCAGACCGTATTTCTCGAACAGCTTAACGTTATAAATCGGCATGTTGTAGACGAGCTGGTACGGCAGCGCATACTGCTTGCCCTCTTTTTGCCCCGCTTCGATCAAGGAAGGCGTATAGCTCGATACAAACGCCTCTCCGGTCAAATCCGTAAACAAGCCGGCTTTGGCGATCGCTTCGAATTGAGCGCCCGGAAACGATGTGAACACGTCGCCGACCGAGCCGTCCAGCAGCTTCGCTTGAACGGTCGTCTGATATTGATCCGACGGAAACACCTGCTGCTCCACTTTAATGCCCGGATTTTCCGCTTCGAATTTCGCGATGAGCGAGTCGAACGCTTGAGCGTCCTCTCCGCGCCAATGCACGAAGCTGACCGTTACGGCGTCTGCGCTTCCGCCCGAAGCCGGGGAACCGCCGGTTTCATTCGATCCGCAGGCGGCAATCGCCGAGATCATAAACGCTGCTATAAGCACAAGAAACGTATGTCGCTTCATAATCGTTCACTTCCCATCTTTTTCGTATTATTACGGGCGAGCGGCTTCCCGCTCCGCCAGCTTGCGGCGAAGCAGCGGCATTAACAGCCGTCCCGAGATCTGAGCTTCTTCCAAATGCGGATATCCCGATAAAATAAACGTGCTGACCCCGGCGTCTACGAATTCAAGCAGCCGGTCCGAAATTTGCTCCGGCGTTCCGACGAAAGCGACGCCGCCTCCGCCGCGAACGGCGGTAAGTCCCGACCACAGGTTCGGTCCGATCATGTAATTTTCCTTCTGGGACCGGCTCCACAGCTCCATCTGGCGCTTCTGGTTCACCGCGTCGCTCTCCGCGTGCAGCTTGGCCCTTTCGTCCAGCGTCTCCCGGTCGACCCGGCTTATAATCCGCCAAGCGGCGGCCCAGGCTTCTTCTTCCGTTTCGCGGACGACGATCTGCGCCCGAATGCCGTATTTCAGCTCGCGGCGGATGCCTTTCGTTTCATCCAGCTCCTTCAAGTAGCCCTTCATGCCCGCAATCTGCTCCTTGATCCAGTCCAGCGGCTCCGTCCACATCAGGTATACGTCGGCGATTTCCGCTGCCGTCCGCTTGCCGGCTTCGGAGCTGCCTCCGAAATAAAGCGGCGGATGCGGACGCTGGACGACCGGCGGCTTGCACATTCCGCCCTCCAGCTCGTAATAGCTGCCGCTATAGTCGAATCCGGGCTGCGACGGGTCATGCGATTGCGCCCACACGCCTTTGACGATTTCCATAAACTCCTTCGTCCGGGCGTAGCGGTCGTCATGGCTGTTATGAAGCTTGTCTCCGGTCGCCTTCAAATCCTCTTTATAATGACCGGCGACGACATTGATCAGCACCCGTCCTCCCGACATTTGATCCAGCGTGGCCGCCATTCTGGCCGACAGCACCGGATTCATCAGGCCGGGCCGCATGGCGACGAGCGTTTTCAGTTTGTTCGTATGGGAAGCCACCCACGAGCCGACCACCCAGGAATCAAGACAATCGCCCCCGGTCGGGATAAGCGCAAATTCGTAACCCGCTTCCTCCGCGGCTCTAGCAACCTTGATCAAATAATCGTCCGTCGGTTTCCGCTCAGGCGGAACGCCGATAAATTCGCCGTCCCCCGTCGTCGGGATAAACCAGCCGATCTGCACGCTTGAATCGAATTGACTCATAATCAAGTTCCTTCCTTGCCGGGCGGCATTCGCCCTTATTTTTCTGCGGCGATGAGCGCTCATCGCCGTTTGATATTGTCCGGCCGAATAATTCCTACAAAACTGGTATGAATAATGCCTATTGGAATCATAGCAACGACGTCAAATGCAAGCAATGTCAATTTGCGTGGAACGTTTTTTAGCATTTTGTGGTATTCCATAATCCATCGCTCTATGATATAGTTTTCCTAGCGGAAAGGTTGTATTTAAGGCGTTCAAAGGGGGGTCAACAGCTATGCGCCCGAACATGAGAGAAGAGCATAACGAATTTCTGGAGATCTACTTCTTGAATCCTTCATCCTTCGAAATGGCCGGGGCGGCGTGGCCGATCCGGGTCGGCCATAACGCGGCCAAGCCCCATTACCGCATCGGTCCGCGCATAACGCCGTATTATTACCTGATGTTCGTGCTGGACGGCGAAGGAACGTTTATCCAGCATAACCGCACCTACCCGCTCCGGCGTCACGATATGTTCTGCTTATTCCCGCAAGTGACGCATGAATATTATACGAACCCCGAAAAGCCGCTAAAAAAACTGTTTGTCGCGTTTGACGGCAAAGGCGCGCTCAAGCTGCTGGAGCGCGCGGGGCTAAGCGCAAGACAGCCCCATAGGCCGGGCGTATTGACCGAGGAAGCTATTGGCCTTTTGTGGTCGCTGACGGAGCTGATCGGCAAAGGGGAAACGAATTATACCGATTTGGAGCGGTTAAGCGCCTTTTATCGCATATTCGATTGCTTGTCTCATCTCGCGTCGGAAGCGGATCACGCCGAAGCGCATTCGGCCTCTTGGCTGCACAGAGGCAAGGAAATATTATCCATTCATTATAACGACGGCATCGCCATCGAGCAGGTTGCGCAATACGTCGGGGTCGACCGCACCCATTTCAGCAAGCAATTCCGCAAGACGTTCGGCTTGTCGCCCGTTCAATATATTCAAAGTCTCAAAATGAAAGAAGCAAAGCTGCTCCTGCTGCAAACGGATTATAAAATAAGCGAAATCGCCCAGTCTGTCGGTTACCCCGACGTGTTCTCGTTTTCCAGAGCTTTCAAGAAGCTTGCCGGAATGTCTCCGAACCGCTATCGACAAGGATTGGCGGACGGAACGGTTGCGCCCCCGACCGTAACGGACGATCTTGCCTCGCATCGATAGCGCTGTCCGCAGCAAAAAGCCGCGGAGCGCCATGCCCCGTGGACAAACGTTTCCTTATTCATCGCAGCTTATCCGTGTTAAATATCGACTGTTTCATGGCGGCTTCCGGCAACATACCCGGATAGATGGCGACAGCCCGTTATTCCTTTACGCTGCCGACGTTTAAACCGACAACGAAATATTTCTGGAGAAACGGATAGACGAGAAGAATCGGGACCGACGCGACGATCGTCACCGCAGCCCGAATGGATAGCGGCGTCACCATCTCGGCGGCCGAATCTTTCGTCATGCCCGCTCCCGCCGCCACGCTCGGATTGCTGTTGGAATTCATGCTCGAGGACAGCAGCTTCATCAGTTCGTATTGCAACGTGCTCAGCTCCTGCTTCGACGATGTATAAAGGAAGGCGTCGAACCAAGAGTTCCACGCTCCGACGGCGACGAACAAAGCGATCGTAGCGAGCACCGGCTTGCATAGCGGAAAGATGATTTGAAGAAAAATTTTAAAGTCCCCCGCCCCGTCCATCCGTGCCGATTCGACCAGGCTTTCCGAAAGCGATCCGATGTAGGTCCGAATGACGATCATATTAAAGGCGCTGATCATGGAAGGGATGACGTACACCCAGAAGCTGTTCAGCAGATGCAAATCTTTGATGAGGAAATAACCCGGGATAAGCCCCGCGTTAAAATACATCGTTAAAATAAAGATAAGCGTAATCGGCTTGCGGAACACATATTCGCGGCGGCTTAACGTATAAGCCAGCATCGTCGTCAAAAAGACGTTCAGCACGGTCGACAGCACGGTCCTCGCCACCGAAATGAGGAAAGCGTCATAGATCGTTCCCGAAACGAACACCGCTTTGTAATTTTGCAGCGTCCATTCTCTCGGCAGCAAATAAATGCCGCCGCGAATCGTGTCGTTGCCCGCATTCAGCGATACGGCGATCGTGTTCAGAAACGGATACAGCGTCACGACGAGCAAACAAATCATAAATATCGTGTTCAGCGTGTGAAACACGGCCGGTTCGGCCCTGCCGCTTGAGATGCCTCCCCGCATACCCGGCCGGATTTGGCTTTTGTCCATCTATAACAACCTCTCTTCCCCAAGCCGCTTTGCGGTCCAGTTCGCGATCAGCAGCATCGCGACGCTGACGACCGTTTTGAAAATGCCGCCCGCGGTCGCAAGCGAATAGTTGCCCTGCGAGATGCCGTATTTCAGTACGAAAATGTCGATCGTCTCCGACCAGTCGACGACCAGCCCGTTGCCAAGCAAATATTGCACCTCAAAGCCCGCTTCCAAAATATGGCCGATCGACATGATAAGCAAAATGACAATGGTGGACTTGATGCCGGGCAGCGTAACATGGAGCATCTTCCGGTAACGGCTTGCCCCGTCGATTTCGGCCGCTTCGTAAAGCGCAGGATCGATAGAGGCGATGGCCGCCAAATAAATGATCGTATTCCAGCCGACCTCTTTCCACACATGGGAAGCGCCGACGATTCCCCAGAAATATTCGCCTTTGCTAAGCCACAGAATCGGTTCGTCGATCAAATGCAGCTTCAGCAATATATCGTTAACGATGCCGTCGGAAGCAAGCGACGTAGCCACAATGCCCGTTACGATAACCCAAGACAGGAAATGGGGCAAATACGAAATGGTTTGAACCGTTCTTTTCCAAACGACCTTCTTGATTTCATTCAGCAAGAGCGCCAGCACAATGGCCGTAACAAAGCCCAGCACCAGGTTGACGAGGCTCATGCCAAGCGTATTCCGGAGCACCCTAAGGAAATTGTCGTCGGTAAACAAAAACTTGAAATGCTTAAAGCCTACCCACGTCTGCTCGCCGAAGCTCCGCGCCGGCTTATAGTCCTGAAACGCCATCGACCAGCCCCAAACGGGCACGTAGGCGAACAAAATAATATAAAGCATAAGCGGAACCGACATAAAAATAAGCTGCTTTTGCCCCTTTATGACGTTCCATGTTACAAGACGCTTTGTTTTCGAAGCCGTCAAGGCGGCTTTCGTTTCCGGTATCGTTTCTTCCATACAAACGCTCTCCCTATATTCGGAAAGAGGAAGGCTGCCCCTCCTCTTCCCAATCTCATATCACTTGCTCCAGTTTTCGATCCGCCATCGGATCTGCTCGTTGATTTTGTCTTCGTACGCTTTTACGTTAACTTTGCCGATCTCGGCCGTGTATTCCGACCAGACCTTGTCGAACTCGCCGGGTTTGGCGAGAATCGCCTGCGGCAAATATTTGGTGGACAATTCGTTAAGCCTCGTATTGGCGATTTTCGCCTCCGAGCCTTCCACCAGATCGATCGTCCATGCCGGATAATAAACCTCGTTTTCCGGCGGCTCGCTGAAGAAGTCGACGTAGCTGGTATACCCGTAGGCGTCCAGTATTTTTTTGTCGTACGGATCGAGACCCGCCTGATATTCCTCCGGCTGGGCGGAAGCGTCCGTCGAATTGCCGTCGCTGAAGCTGCCTTCGATCTTGGGCAAGTATCCGTATAAGGTGTCGGCTTTGTTGGCGAGCTTCCAGGTGTTGTCGTTGAATTTGTCTCGCTGCTCCTGCGTCTTCATAAAGCGGCCGTCCTTCACGATATAATCCTCGCCCTCGACGCCCCATGTGAACAGCTTCTGCCAATCTTCTTGAATCAGCGTATCGAGCAGCTTGATGATTTTGACCGGGTCTTTCGCGTTGACGCTGATGCCGAAGCCGTTGTTCAAATTAAGCGGAGCGCGGTCCCGGTAATGATCCTTGATGCTCGTATCGTAGACGAGAGGAAGGCCGACGTAGGTCCGCTCCAGCTTTTTCTGCGTCAGCAGCGCGTTTTCCGCGTTTTGGAAATTCCAATGCTGGTCGAACATGCCAAGCACCGTGCCGCTGGAAAGTTTGGCCAAGTATTGATCGTAGTTCTGGACGAACGTCTCTTTGTCGATAAGCCCCTTTTGATTCATTTCGTTCAACTTTTGGTAATACCGCTTCGCGTAGTCCTTGTCCGCGAAAATTTCCGCCACGCCGTCCTTCACGACGACGCCGCCGTCGTTCGGGTGGCCGATCAGATGCTGCGGCGCGTTAAACAATCCCCAGTTCCGCCAGTCGTAGTTCAATATTTCGAATCCGATCGTCGGACTGCCGTCGATGGTCGGATATTTCTCCTTGTATTTGGCGATTAAGTCGAAATATTCGTCCAGCGTATTCACTTTCGGATAACCGAACTCCTCGAGCACCGCCTTTTGAATCCAGAAGGCCGGCCCGGCGTAATAGGTGCTGTTCAGCTTGCCGTTAAAAACGCCGTAGTTCGGCAAAATGTAAATATGTCCGTCGTTCGGATCTTTCATCATGTTCCAATACTTCTCGTAATGCTTTTTCAGGTTAGGCGCATGTTCCTCGATCAAATCTTCCAGAGGAATATAAGCGCCGGCCGCGGTCAGCTTCGTGCTGCCGGTCATCAAATCCGGATAATCCGATCCGGCGATCATGACCCCCAGCTTCTGGTTCAAGTCCCCGGCGAGAAACTCGAAATTGAAGCTTGCGCCAAGCTCGTCCTTGATCTTTTTGTAAATTTTGTTGTCCGGCGTCGGCTGCTGCCCGGCCGCTCCGATAAAGACGCTGATTTCAAACGGTTCAACCTTGTTCGGGTCGCCGCCGGCCGTTGCGGTCGCTCCGGCGTTGCCCCCGTTATCGGATTGCGCGCCGCCGCTGCAGCCCGACAGCACAACGGTCAACGCCAATAACGCCGTCAGACCGAACCGCAGCAAAGCGGTTGTCGTCTTGCCCCCCATATCTTCCACCTCCATCGTTTTTTTCGCAGGCTTTCTGTAAGCCCTTACAAATCTATTGTAAAAGCGCTTCTCGTCCCGAACTATGACCGAATTAAAGCTTTAATCCCGAAAAACTTTAGAAGATGACCCTCTAAATTCGTTAGGCGGCATTCCGATCCTTTTGACGAACTGCTTTAGGAACAACCCGTAGTTTCCGTAACCGACATGCTCGGCGATTTCGCCGGTTCTCAGCTTCGTTTCGCGAAGCAGGCGGACCGCTTCGTTTATCCGCAAATTATGAATCTGCTCGTGAAAACCGATTCCGTTTTTTCGCATCAACAGCTGCCCCATATAGACCGGGTTCAAATAAAACTTCTGCGCGAGCTGCTTGATCGTAATCGCCTCGCGGTAATGCTCCTCGATGTACCGGTTAATTTCGTTTACAATGCCGCGCGACTGAGCGGCCAGCCTCCTCCGCAGCGCGTCGATCGCATCAAGGCCGCATTCGAGCAGCCTTTCCATAAGCCGGGCCAACCCCAGCGCTTCGGCCGGCCTTCCCGCACGGCCGAACTTCTCCGGCCATTCCGCTTCGAAGACGCCGGCCTCCTCCATATATTCGCCAATCCGGCGCATCGTATGGACGGCGACTTTCGCGACGACTTCCGGAGCGGCATACGCTTCAAGGAAGGCCTGCTTCGCTTTCCCGACCGCTTGATCGAAACCGGTCCGGTCCATCCATTCGACCGCTTGCAGCATCTCCTTCACGAAACGCGTGTAATCGTGCCGATAGTCGAACGGCCTATGGCGGACGTTCTCATACTCGATCCATTGTCCGCACTCATCCGCGTAAAAGGCGTGTCGGAGCGCCTCCTTTGCCGCACGGTAGCTTTCGCCGATCCGGAGCAGAGACAGTACCGCCGTACCGACGGATATGGATGCGCCGCGCTCGGCATACCGCCCCATCCGCTTGCCGACATCGTGACCGCGGACGTCCCCATCCAAGCCCGCTTTCATTCCGTAGACGACGGCCAAATGATCTTCCAAGTCGATCCTATACGCCGGCGCTTCCTCGCGCGACACGGAAGCTACTTCCTCTCTCAGCTCGAGCAATACGGGGCCTTCGGCCCGGCACACGATAACGTTCCAATGATGCGAGCTTCCGGATAACCGTTCCAAACGCCGCCGTTCCTCGCCGCTAACCGGTCTTTCCGCCAGCAGTCCCTTCAACAGCGCAGCCGACTCCTCGTATTCGACGAGCCGCCCGATTCTGCGTCTTTCTTTCTGTTCCGCCAACTCGCGGTAAAGGTCTTGGAGTTCCCGTTCCGCCTCATCGGGAATAACCGGCTTTAATAAATAATGGTTAATGCCGTACCGCATCGCCTTTTGGGCATATTCAAATTCGCTGTACCCGCTTACAATGGCGAAGCGAACCGTTTCGCCCCCCGCCTCCCGCCGCCAGGCGGCAATCATGTCGAGCCCGTCCATCAAGGGCATTTTCACATCCGTCACGACCAAATCCGGCGACAGCTCGCGGATTTTGCGCAATCCATCCTCGCCGTTGCCGCAAGTGCCGCATATTTGAAAGCCTAGCCCTTCCCAATCGACCCATAGCAGCATCCCCTCGAGAGCGGCCGGTTCATCGTCGATCAGAAGCACCTTAAACGTCATGCTCCCTCCTCCTTGTTCATCCCGTAGTTTACCTCCAGCGGAACAGACGGCTTAAGCGGCAGCTTAAAAATGACCGTCGTACCGGCATTCTCCTCGCTGACAATATCGAAGACGACCTGATACCCGTAATAGAGCTCCAACCGCCGGTAAACGTTGCGGATGCCGATGCTTGCCCCGTCGGGATCGTCTCCCCGGACGGCTCGCATCACTTCCTTCACTTTTCCTGAGGCCATTCCTATGCCGTTATCCTCGATCGCAACCCGCAGCCAGCCGTCCGCGGACGAAGCGCTTATACGGATCGCGCCGGGCCCGTCGACGGCCTGGATGCCGTGCTTGCATGCGTTTTCGACGAGAGGCTGGATGCTCATCTTGGGCACAAGACAGCGAAGCGCCTCGTCCTCGATATGAAGCTCGTATTCAAATTTGTCCCTGAACCGGAACTTTTCGATTTTCAAATACATGTCGATAAAGTGGATTTCCTCCTGCAGCGGAACGATGTCCTCCTTCCAGTTGAGCAGCCTGCGGAGCAGCTTCGACAAGCTTTTAATGATATCCGCCACATCCAAGTATTGATTTTTGGTGCACACGACAAGCAACGCATTAAGCGTATTAAACAAAAAATGGGGATTCATCTGGCTTTGGAGAAAATTGATTTCGGCGCGAACCCGCTCGGCTTCCAAGCTTTTTTGCTTGATTTCAAGCTTGTAGACGTCGTTGATAAGCGACCGGATTTGCGTCGTCATCGCATTAAAGTTGCGGATCAACCCGCCGATTTCGTCCCGGCCTTCATCGATTCGGATCAGATCGAATTTCTCGTTGGACACCTTCTGCATATGCCGCGCAAGCCGCTTCACCCGGTAATTGTACGAACGAAGCATGATATAAATGAAGACGGCCGCGGTCAGCGTGACGGCGGCCGCAAGCGCAAGCACGGACACCCAGATGTCCTGCATCGCGCTTGAAATACGCGTCCCTTGCGGCAGCCCGATCAGCCGCCAGCCTTTTACGTATTTCGCGCTCCCGATCGCCGCCGAATAAATCTCTTCCTCCGCATAGCCGCCCGGCAGCTTGAAGAGCGGGTAATCTTCCAGCTGCTCGCCTGATTGATAGCCGCTTTGCGCCGACATAATGATCTCGCCCCGCTCGTTGACAAGGAACAAATTCAAGTAATTTTTTTCCCGAACGATAACGTCGTATATTTTGCTCGGGTCGATATCGATTCGCAGCAGCTTCTCGTACGTCTGAAACGAGTCATAATAATCCATCCGCTCGATAACGCTTATATAGGGGGTCGACAGCGTCGTATTGCTCGGATCGGCTGCACGGTAAGCCGCAACGATGACGGGATCGGACGATTGCCGCCACTGTTCGTACCAATCGCTACCGATGACGCTTCTATCGATGTAATGATAGTTTCCTCCGGAGACGATGGAAGGATTGTCCGTATAAATGCCGACTCGCAATATTTGATGGTTCACCGGAATATAACTGATTACCCGGTTGCGCAGCTGCTCGTCGAACGTACCGTAAAAGTCGGCCAGTCCTTCGTAACGGCGGTCCAGCGTTTCATACAACGTTTTATCCGTGCTTAAAGCATGGCTGACGGCAACCCCTCCTTCGATAAAGTCGTGGATATCCTTGCGCGCCCGTTCGAGAGAAATTTCCATGTTCTGCTTCTCCCTCGAGCGGACCAGATCGGCCATCCGATCCATAAACAGCATATTGATAACCAGGATCGGAAGCAGAACGCCCACGATCAAAATCATAATAAACTTATAATTCAGCGGGATGTCGTCGACCAATCTTCTAAATTTCACTGTTCTCATATGACCACCGATCCTCTGACGATTAGAGTCGCTTCGATTCCAGGCCGTTTTTATAAGCCGTCGGCAGAACGCCTGTCTGTTTCTTGAACTTAAGCACAAAGTAGTCGGCGTCCGGATAACCGACCTTAAGCGCAACCTCCCCGATCTTGAGCGGAGTGCAGGCAAGGAGCCGCTTCGCTTCCTCAATTCGTTTGTCGTTCAAATATTCGTTAAACGTTTTTCCCGTATGCTTCTTGAACAATTGACCCATATAGGCGGCATTCATATGAAACCGCTTTGCCATATCCCGAAGCTGCAGCTTGTTCCGGAACTCGAGATCGACGTAACGGATCGCTTGAAACATGACGTTCCGATCGTTTTTTGGCTTAAGAAGCCGCAGCGCCGAAGCCGTTTCGAGACATAAGCCGACGACATAGCGTTCCAGGGCGCGGTAATCCTTCATGTCGGCCAAGCTCCCGTGCTTCTCCCGCAGATTGTTCATCAATTCGTCCGGATCGCCGTTCAGTTCCGCGATTATCTTGCACAGATCCATTTCCAGATCGGCGGCGCATGACTTTGCGCCTTCAACATCCAGGCCGTGTTCAGCGCAGCATCGTATCGCGTCTGCCGCGTTATTCGATATCGGATCCGGCTCTCCTTCCTCTACCTGCGCCGTCAGAAGCTTGAACTTATGCTTAAGAACGACGCTCCGGTCCGGCTTCGGCTTGGGTGCGGTCGATTCGTCGCAGAAGACAACGCCTCCGCCGGCGTTGTCGCGATTTCGTTTAAGGGCTTCCAGCGCTTGCGCGTATAACTGCTTCATCTCGTTTAAGCCGTTGCCCCTGCCGCTTACGGCTACCAGGGCAGGCTGCCCCAAGCTCTCCGTCAAGCACGTATGGACACGGAATGCGATCTCCCGCACGTTGCGCTTATCAGCCTTGCCCAAGGCTCTTTCCTCCCCGCCGCCTGACGAGACAAGCAGCCCCGTTCTTTCCGCTCCGTCCCGAAACGGCGCGATGCCGTCTCCGCCGAATCCGGCTTCCTGCAGCAGAGTCCAAAGATCGGACCGGGAAGAAGCGGTGTCGACCATCATGCACCTTAGCTCCGCCCCCGGCGATATGCCAAGTTCCATCAACGCTTGCCTTTCCATAGCCGGTTCGCCTTCTTCCCGTATGAGACGGTTGATTAGACGCTCTGCGGCATATAACCGCTGCTTCGTCCTGCATTGCTCCGCAGCCTCCTCTTCGAGAAGCTGCTCGCCGAGTTTTGCCAACGCGGCGGTCACTTCATCGTCGTCGACCGGCTTTAGCAAATACGCGGCCGCGCGCTGCCGCATGGCCGACAAGGCGTACTGAAATTCGTCGTATCCGCTGAGCACGATAAATTTGGGAGGGTTCGGCAGCAATCGATTCGTTTGCTCAATGAGTTCCAAGCCGCCGAGCGCCGGCATACGGACGTCCGTTACGACCAGCTTCGGGCGAAGCTCCCGGATCAGCCGCAAAGCGTCCGCCCCATTGGCCGCTTCGCCGCATATCCGAAAGCCGGACCGCTCCCAATCGATCATCGATTTCAACCCTTCAAGCACCCAAGGCTCATCGTCAACCAGCAGCACGTTCCACATCGTTTACCGCTCCTCTTATTACAAAATCTGTATTGAAAGCGTATTCAGATTCTATTATACTTTAGTACGTTAACGTAGCAAGTTTTTAAGACGAGGAAGATTGGAGCTCTTTAAGCGTTCTTTTCGGGGACTTCCATCCGGATAAAGCGTCATAGACTAATGTGAAAGCAATTTCAAAAAGCGAAAGCGGGGTTTAACCGATGAATCCGGCCATGATGATAAGCAGAGTGAAGACGGAGAAAAAAGCGGTGGCGTTTACGTTCGACGACGGGCCGAATCCAATCTACACGCCCCAGCTGCTCCAAATTTTCGGGCAAACGGGCGGAAAAGCGACTTTTTTTATGCTCGGCAGTCAAATCGAAATACATCCGGAGGTTGCAAGGGCTGTTCATGCGCAAGGGCACGAAATCGGCAACCATACCTATTCCCATCCCCATCTGTCCAGGCTGAGCGGGCCGGAATGCTTGGAAGAGCTTGTCCGGACCGAGCAGCTCATCGTCGGAATAACGGGAACGAGACCGGCCGTGTTCAGGCCTCCGTATATGGATTACAACGAGCAGACGGCGGCCATAGCCCTTTCGCTTCAATACCGGGTTGCGGGGGCGGCCAACGTGGGAACCATGGACTGGGAGCAGCCGGGCGTCGACTTTATTGTCGACAAAACGAAGGAGACGTTGCGTCCGGGGAACATCCTGCTGTTTCACGACGGTTTCGGCGACCGCTCGCAAACGGTCGAAGCCGTCCGGCGGCTTGTCCTGGAGCTTACTTCGGACGGCTACAAGCTGGTTACCGTAAGCGGGCTTCTCCGCCTGGGGGAACCGGAAGCATGACGTCCGGCTCCCGCCGGCGGATTCCGCCTTTCCGGTGCAGGTTAGCATTTCGATACGCGCGCAATAATACGGGCAACGGAGGAATCCGCTTTGACGTTTAAAGGCAATGCGATAATTTCAAACGATGGCGCTCCGATCAGCCGGTCGACGTTCGCTAAATTTTCGGCAATCAGGATCCCGTTTTCGAAGAGGCGTTTATGAACGCGAAACGGCCATTTGTCCGGCGATGGCGTATCGAGGCCGACCATTTTAATTTTTTTGCGCACCAGCAGCTCGGCGAACGCATCCGTCAATACCGGATGTTCCCCGTAATAGGCTTCTTCGCCGTACAGCCGCCCCCAGCCCGTGTGCACAATAACGATATGGCCGTCCCGGATAAGGGCTTCGTACTCCTCCTTATAATCGATCGTTTCGACGCCCGCCGCGTCGATCAGGCAGCCCTCGCCGACGAAACGGTCAATCGGAAAATCGTTTAAGTACATGTCCGTCTCCGTCAAATGCATAGGGCCGTCGATATGGGTTCCGGCATGCATATTGATCGACAGCTGGTGGTTGACGTAGAAATCCGTGTGCAGCTGCCTGCTCTGAACGAGTCCCGTCTCCTCGTCTCCCGGATATACGGGCATGCCGCGTTCGATCCGCCGCGTAAGATCGATAATCATAGGTCAGGCCTCCGGATTCCGGCTTTCGAGTTCCTTGTTTCCGGCCGGCTCGATTTTGTCCGTTTCATAGTCGGTCACGTCGATGATTTCGAATTCCGAGCCGCATTTTGGGCATTCCCGCGCGTCAAACGCCACATCCGCGCCGCATTCGCCGCATACTTTCGTCTCGGACAGATTGGCGATCTTCTGAAGGTTTTGCTCGATCTCCCATTTCAGCTCCCGGATGCGGCTCAAGTGGGGCTCCAGCTGCTCGTTCGTCAACGTCTCCCCCGCCGATTCGGCCGCTTCGAACACCAGCTTGCCGATTGCCTGATACGATTGTTGAATGTCGCTTTGCTTCGACAGGTTCACCATCTTCAGCCGGTTGATCTCCACTACCGTTTTCGCCTTGCTGCCGGCCTCCGCGACTCCCGCCTTTAATTTGTCCAGAAAACTCATGCCCGCGACTCCTCCTCGCTATTCTTTCTCCAGGCCTTGCGATGCCGCAATTCGACATCATTCCGCCGTATAGTACATTTATGGAAGACGATAATAGAATAGCACACCTTTCCGTCCGTTTCATGCTCTCCGTTCCCCGCCATTTACGGGACATGGCGAAACGGAGCTTAGATACCGGGAAAGGGCGAATCGATAAATCCGGAGGGAACAAATGAATCCAGCCTACGCACCATTGTTTGAACCGTTCGCTTTGCGAAGCGGACTGCAGCTTCACAATCGCATCGTCATGGCCCCGATGACCAATTTCTCGTCCCATGACGACGGCACGGTATCCGACGCCGAAATCGCTTATTATGCGAGACGTTCGCAAGGCGTCGGCATGGTCATTACCGCCTGTACTTACGTAACGGCCAACGGCAAAGGCTTTCCCGGCGAGTTCGCCGGGCACGAGGACGCCATGATTCCTAGCCTCCGCAGCTTGGCAAGCGCCATTAAGGCGAAAGGCGCGAAAGCCGTGCTTCAAATATTTCACGGCGGAAGGGCGTGTCCGCCCGACCTCGTTCAGGGCGACGTCGTCAGCGCAAGCGCGGTGCCCGCGCCTGCAGGAGGCCCGGTTCCGCGTGCGCTGGAAGCCGAAGAGGTGCATGCGATCGTCCGCGATTTCGGCGAAGCCGCGAGACGGGCGATCGAAGCCGGCTATGACGGCGTCGAAATTCACGGCGCCAACGGTTACTTGCTGCAGCAATTTTTTTCTCCGCACTCCAACCGGAGGGAGGACGAGTGGGGCGGATCGCTCGAGAAACGGATGGCTTTTCCGTTAGCCGTTATTGCGGAAGTGAAGCGGGTCGCCGCCGCACACGCCTCATCCCCCTTCCTGATCGGCTACCGCTTCTCCCCGGAAGAGCCCGAGACGCCGGGCATCACGATGGACGATACGCTCCGTTTCGTTGACGTCCTGGCCGATCAAGGGCTGGATTATCTGCACGTCTCGTTAAACGAGTTCGATTCGAAGCCGCGCCGCGGCGCGGACGTAAGCAAGACGCGCCTTGAATGGATCGTCGAAACGGCGGCCGGACGAACGCCCGTCATCGGAGTCGGCTCCATCCATACGCCGGACGAAGCCGTCAAGGCGCTGGAGACCGGCATCGCGCTCGTTGCGCTTGGCCGGGAGCTGATAATGGAACCGGACTGGGTGCAAAAGACGGCCGAAGGCAAGGAAGCCGAGATCAAAGTGACGTTGAACAAAGCCGATCAAGAGCGTCTGGTCGTTCCGGACCCGCTCTGGCGGGCGATTATCGGCAGCCCGGGCTGGTTTCCCGTAGAATGAGACCAACGCTTATCGGAGTCGTTCGAAGGGGAACGACTCCGATAAGCAAACGTTATGACCGCCAATAACAATGCGGCTTTTCCCGATACGCGAAAACTTATAAATTGTTATGCGGCAAACAAACGCCGGCAAGCTAGTCTGATTAGACCAGCTTGCCGGCGTTTTTAGTCCGCGTCCATTCTTGCCATGCGGGGCCTGCGGCCGCAACGGGCCTCCCCAGCATTTCGCCGCCACTCGCGGGCTGCTTACATGTTCCGGGAGAATTAGTCCGCGAGGGACGCGGATACTTTGGCGTAGAGGCTGCCCGTCACGACCGTGGCGCGGCCGCGGTTCGGGGCGCTTCGCCGCCGACGGACGGCAAGGCTCGCGGAACGACGGGCGGCATATAAAATTCCGCCGAATGCTCAGCCCCGTCGTCGCGAAGCGGAACGGACAACGCCGGGCGGCCTTCCGCCCCGGCCTCCGCTTGCTCGACCGGCCGGCCGTCCAATTCGACGCGCCCTCCCCCGGTGTCCGCGTGCAGATTCACCTTCACGTTGTAAAGCGAGGAACCGAAACGGTATCGGAACGAGTATTGGGTCCACCCGGCAGGAACGGCCGGCAGCACGTACAGGCGGTCCTTGATGCGCCGGATGCCGAGAACCGCTTCGATTCCGGCCTGGTACATCCAGCCGGAGGCTCCGGTATACCAGGTCCAGCCCGCGCGGCCTTTATACGGCTCGCCCGTATAGACGTCGGCGGCCATCACATAAGGCTCGCCGGCATATTTGCGGACTTCTCCCGGGCTTTGCGCATGGGTAACCGGATTCAGCAGATGGAACAGCTCCATCGCCTTATCCCCATCCCCGAGCTCCGACCAGGCCACGATGCTCCAGATGACGCCGTGCGTATATTGAGCGCCGTTTTCCCGAATGCCGGGCGGGTAGCCTTGAATGTACCCGGGACTCGGGTCCGTCCGGTCGAATGCCGGCGTCAGCAGCCTCGCGACGGACAGCTCCCGGTCGACAAGCTCCCGGTCGAAGGAGCGCATCGCCTGCCGCGCCCGCTCTTCGGGAGCTCCTCCGGATAGGACCGACCACGATTGGGCGATGGCGTCGATGCGGCATTCGTCGTTCCGGTGCGAGCCGAGCCACGTCCCTTCGTCGGTGCACGCGCGGCGGAACCATTCCCCGTCCCACGCGTCGCGGTTGATCGCCTCCGCAATGCTGTCGCGGCGGGACCGGTACGCTTCGGCGCGCTCCGCGTCCCCTTTCAACTCGCAGACGGCGCCGAATTTGCGCAGCACGTCGCTCAGGAACCAGCCGAGCCATACGCTTTCCCCGCGCCCCTCGTCGCCGACGGAGTTCATTCCGTCGTTCCAGTCGCCGATGCCCATGAGCGGGATGCCGTGCTCGCCGCAGCGCGAAGCTTTTTCGATGGCGCGGACGCAATGCTCGTAGACGGTGCCGGAGCTGCCGGACTGCACGGTCGCCTCGTAACGCTCGTGCTCCTCCTCGGTCAGGACCGGGCTCGTCAAGAACGGCGCGGTTTCGTCCAGTATGCCGGTATCGCCGGTGTGGGCGATGTAGCGGGCTACGGCGTAAGGCAGCCACAGCAGGTCGTCCGAATATTTCGTCCGGATGCCCCGCTCCGTTTCCTCGTGCCACCAATGCTGCACATCGCCTTCTTCGTATTGATGAGCCGCATGCAGCAATATTTGCTTGCGCGTCAGATCCGGCCGCGTATGCAGCAGCGCCAGCGAATCCTGCAGCTGATCCCGGAAGCCGTACGCCCCCCCGGCTTGGTAAAAGGCGGTTCGCGCCCAGATGCGGCACGATAAAGCCTGATAGAGCAGCCAGCCGTTGAGCATAACGTCCATCTCCCGGTTCGGCGTGGATACCCGAATCTGGCCGAGCGTCTCCTCCCAATAGTTGCGGACGCCGGCGAGCGCGGATTCGCAGCCGTTCACGGTTCCGAACCGGCGGACGAGCTCGACGGCGCCGGCCCTAGACTCGGCCGCGCCGAGCAATACGACAGCCTTGCGCACGGAACGCGGCTCGATCGTCAGCTTCATGCGGACGACCCCGCAGCTGTCCGCGAAGGCTCCGGCGCTGTCCGGAAGCCCGGCGTCCGACAGCCCCTCCGGCGCGGCAAGGCTGCCCCCGCGGCCGATAAACGCCAGCCGGTCGGCCGTGTAGGAAACGGCCGGACGCCCGTTCGTACCGCCGGCTTCGTCCGAGAGCAGATGCAGAAAAGCGACCGAATCCCGGAACGTCTCCTGGTAGACGTTCCGCGCCAAGAGCGCCGCCGCTTCCTCCTCCCATTCGGTTACGACAAAAGGCGCATTCGCTTGGCGGCGTACGCCAAGCACCCAATTGACGTAGTAAGCGACGGAAAGCTCGCGCCGCTTGTCCGTGTCGTTGCGCAGCTCCAGCAGAACGAACTTGACCGGCTCCTCTTTGTCGACAAAAACGGTCATCCGCTGGGAGAGGCCTTCGGTTACTCGGGTAAACCGCGAGTAACCGAAGCCGTGCGCGACGTCGTACGCTTCGTTGCCCGGATCGGGCGCCGGGGCGCCGGACCATATTTTTCCGGTTTGTTCGTCGCGTATGTAGCAGATTTCTCCCGGAACGTCGAGCACCGGGTCGTTCGACCAAGGCGTCAGCTTGAACTCGCGGCTGTTCCGGTACCAGGTGTACCCGGTTCCGAGCTCGGTCACCATCGTGCCGAACGACGGATTGGCCATTACGTTGCTCCACGGGGCGGTCAAATATTTGCCGTCCCGCATCGTCACGACATACTCGCGCCCTTCGCCGGCAAAACCGCCCCAGCCGTTGAACATCGCGAGCCGGTCCGGAGCCGGCTCGGCAAACTCCGCGGCTTCCGCGGCGGAGCCGCCGGCCGGGGCGCGTTCCTCCGTTTCCGGCAGGAGGCGGAAGTCGGGCGGCAGCCCTTCGATCGTGGGCAGCCGCTCGGCTTCAAGCGCATCATGCTCGGATGCGCGCACCTCCGCCGCCGGAAGGTCGGCCGAAGCGTCTGCGGTTTGCGCATCGCCCAGTACGGCCTCGTCGTTCGCCGCATCGTTCGCCGCCTCGCGGATGCGAGAGTCGCGCAGCTTCCTTCTCCTGCCGCCCGCCCCAAGCTGGGCTTTCAAGCTTGGCCCGTCCGCCCGCAGCGACACGCGCGCCACCGCGGCGATCAGCGCGCGCTGCGCCTCGGTCAAGCTGTCCGCGTTCGCTTGAAAGACGCCGCCGGGTCCGGATAGGCCGTCTCCCGCCTGCTCGGCCGCCCGCCGGATCGCATCCTGCAGCTGCTGATAGTAGCCGCCGGCCTGCTCGATAATGAACAGCAGATCGAACGCAATGCCCTTGCGCTTCAAATACGCGTGGCCGGTTAACGCCTTCGCCGCAAACTTGATCTGCGACTGGTCGGCGATCGCCACGGTCGCGATCGGCAAGTCTCCGGATATGCCAAGCGGCCATAAGCCCGATTGGCCCGATGCGTTCGCCGCGATGCCTTCCGCCCGCTCTTTGCGAAGCGGCGACTGATACAGCAGCCGTCCTGCAAGAGAATGAAACTCGGAAGCCTCGAGCGCCGTCAAATGCTGATGGCGCAGATCGATGCGGCTGTGCGTCCAGGCCAGCTGAAACGCCTGCTCGGCCTGCCTCTCGCCGCAGACGGCCGCCGTCATCGCCAGCGCCTCCTCGCGGCTTGGGGCCATGCCCGTCACCGCAAACAGCTTCACCGACTCTTCCGGGCCGATGGAAATCCGGCGGCGCATCATAAAGCCCGGATTAAGCACCGCGCCCGTCGTGCCGGACAGCTTGCATTCGAGGCCGACCGGCCGCGCGAGGGAGTGGCCGCGGCCGACGAAGCAGGCGACGTCCGTCTCATATTCGGGCGGACCAAGCGTTTCGCACCCGGCCGACAAGCTGTGCGCCGCCCATACCGGCTGTTCGGAGCCGGTGCGCGGCCGTCTGACGGCAAGCAGGCTTCCCGCGGCGCTGTCGTATTCGGTTTTTACGAACAGCTTGCTGAATGCCGGATGCGCTTCGTCCGAAGCGGGCGGCGCCAGCGCCAGCTCGACATAGCTTGTCACCTCGACAATCCGGGTGTCCTTACCCGTATTCGTCAGCGTCAACCGGCACAGCTCCGCGTTAAGCTGCGGCGGCACGCATATTTCCAGCAGCGTCTCCAAATCCCCGTCCGCACGCTCGAAGCTGGCTTTGTCCAGCGCAAACCGGACCTTCTGCCTGTCCGCGGGCGTCCGGCACGGCTCGAAGGCCGGCGACCAGACGGTGCCCGCGGATACGTCGCGGATATAGAAGCCCGAGCCGGGAAGCTCGGCCACCGGATCTTCGTGCCAGCGCGACAGGCGGACGCCTCCGCTGGCGGAAAAGCCGCCGCCGTTGTCGGAGACGATTCGGGTGAAACTGCCGTTCGACAGCACGCACACTTCCGGCGTCGGGGCGGGGCCGTCGAACTCGCGCAGCGGGATGCGCGTGCCCGCCGCTTTCGCCGCCTCCTGCCGGGCGGAAACCGGCCTGTAGCCGTTCCGGATCATGGCCGGCTTCTCCGGTACCCGCTCCTGCAGCAGAAGCTCGGCGGCCTGCACGCGCTTATCCGCATGGAACCGCTCGACCATCGTATCCGGCAGCAGCATATTGCCGAGCGTCAGCAGGCTCATGCCGAGATGATGGGCCATGAAGCTTTTGACGACGATATGGTCCCGTCCCGCCGGCAGCCTGCCGCTCGTGAAATCGATCGCTTCGAAATAGCCGTGCTCCCCTCGCGCGCCAAGCTTCTCCATCCGCTCGAGAGAGGCGAGCGCTTCGCGTTTGTCCACGGGCAGCGCCATGATCGCCGCGTAAGGCGCCAGCACCAGATCGTTCTCCAATCCGCGCTGGAAGCCGAGCCCCGGTACGCCGAACGCCCGGTATTGGTAATTCATCTGGTAATCGAACGCGTAATAGCCCGATTCCGAGATGCCGAACGGCACGCCGCGCTGCGCCGCGTAATGGATCTGGCGCGCGACGACCCCTTTGTACGTGCAGTCCCATATCGTATCGCGGTACGTGCGCATCAACAGCGCCGGCATCAAAAACTCGAACATCGTCCCCGACCAGGAAAGCAGCGTCGCAAACTTGCCCGATTTCGTCATCGTCCGGCCCAGCTTGAACCAATGGGACGCCGGAACCTGCCCGAAGGCGATCGCCAGAAAGCTGGCCTGCCTTGCTTCGGAAGCGAGCAGATCGTACAGAATCGTCTCCCTGCGGTCGAGCGCCGCGTGATAGCCCAGCGCGAACAAGCCGGCTTCGCCGTCGAACAGCGGCCGGAAATCCGTCGCCCGCACGATCGCTTCGATCCGTTCGGCAATCGCGTTCGCCCGTTCCGTCAGAGACGGCCCTTCGCTTTCTTCGTCGCGGCGGGCCCAGTCCAGTATCCCTTGTTTGACGGCGATCAGATAGGCGATGAAGTTGCCGGAATCGACCGTCGAAACATAAAGCGGAGGCAGCGGCCTTAACGTCTCGGTATCGTACCAGTTGTACAGATGGCCGAACCATTTGTCCATTTTTTCGATCGTATCGAGCGTTCGGCTTACGCGCGTAAGCAGACCTTCCGTCGTAATAAATCCGAAATCTCTCGCCGTAACGGCGCAGGCAAGAGCAAGCCCGATGTTGGTCGGCGAAGTCCGGTGCGCCACGCCGACGGGCGGATCGATCTGAACGTTGTCGGGCGGCAGCCAGTTGTCGCCTTCGACCGCGTAGTTCTCGTAATACGCCCAGATTTGCGCGGCGAGCTCGCGCAGCTTCTCCTGCTCCGAAGCGGTCAGCGGCTCTTGACGGCCGCTGACCGGCGCCCCGTTGAGCCATGTCGCCAATGCGGGCGCGAGCAGCCACAGCACCGCTACGGTCAGCCCCATAGCAAGCGCCGCTCCGCTCGCATACAAGCCGGCTGCGAGGCTGAACAATACGGTTAGCGCCAGCCCGGGCCAATAGCCGAGCAGCGGCGCCCCGCGACCGGCCCCGTTTCTTTCGACCTCCGCCGAGCTTACCCATTCCAGCAGCCTTTTTTTGGACCAGGTTACCCGGTACGACGTCCGGACAATAGCGTCTGCCATGACAAAAGCCTGATAAGGCAGCGTTATAAGCGATACGGCCGACTGCCCGAGGGCGGCCAGCAGAAATTGCGGTTTTCTTACGATCCGCTTGGGATCGAACAAAGCCCGAATAAACGGCAGCGCCAGCGTGGCGAGGCCGATCGCCAGCAGCGCGGAGCCTGCTCCCCCGCCGATCAGCGCCCCGACGGCCAGCAGCGCAAATATAGCCGGCGGCATCAGGCTGCGGCGCATATTGTCCACGATTTGCCAGCGTGTCAGCCCGCCCAAGTCGACGGGCCGCCGATTGCCGTCCCGATCCTCCATATGGGAACGCAGCCACAGCACCAGCTGCCAATCGCCGCGGACCCAGCGGTGCATACGCTGCTGGTAAGCCTGGAACGTGGCAGGATGGCCGTCGACGATCTCGATGTCCGACAGCAATCCGCCGCGCAAGAAGCCGCCTTCCAGCAGATCGTGGCTTAATACGCGGTTTTCGGGTATTCGCCCGCTCAGCACTTGCCGGAAAGCGTCGATGTCGAAGATGCCTTTTCCCGTAAAAATGCCTTGTCCGAACGCATCCTGATACGGATCGGACATCGCAAAGGCGTACGGGTCGATGCCCGGCCGTCCGGCCCACAGCTTCGCCAGCCTCGAGCGCGATACCGCTTCGTAACTGATGCCGACCCGCGGCTGAAGGACGCCGTAGCCTTCCGCGACCCGGGTGCGCGAGCGGTTGAGACGCGCCCGGTTATAGGGCAGATGCATCGTTCCGACCATCCGCTTGGCGGCCCCGACGGGAAGCTCCGTATCCGCGTCCAGCGTAATGACGTAGCGGAACCGGTCCAGGGAAGAGCAGTCTCCGGCCGTGCAATGGTAGCTCGTTTCGGTTCCGCCGCGCAGCAGCTCGACGAATTCGACCAGCTTGCCGCGTTTCCGTTCCCAGCCCATCCATACGCCTTCGGCTTCGTTAAACTGCCGCTTGCGCTGAAAAAGCAAAAACGGCCCGGTCCCCGCTTCGGCATCGCCGTAAATCCGGTTCAGCTCGTCGATCCGGGATATCGCGGTTTGCCGGATGAGCTCGTCCGTTTCGGCTTCTTCCGACAATGCATCCGCATAATCGCCCAGAACGGCAAAGGCAAGATTGTCGTCCCGGTTGGCCAAATAATGCAGCTCGAGCCGGTCCATCGTTTCGTACACGTCCTCGGCTTTCGACCAGATGACGGGGATGACGACGATCGAAGCCGCGTCCTTGTCGATGCCTTGCGTATAATCGTATCGGAGCAAGGGCCTCGCTTCGAACAGCCTTCCGATCAAGCCGTGCATGACGGCTACGGCCCAATCGGTAACCGGCAGCGCCAGCACCAGAATGGCCGCGGCCCAAGCGAAGGCGTCCATCGGCCCGCGCTGCGCGGCGGCCGTTATCCAGCCCGCGGCCGCAAGCAGGACGGCGAACAGCAGCACCGTCCAGCTCAAATAAGCGCCGGTGCCGGGAAGGACGCGCAGCTGGCCGGAGAGCTTTCTTCTCGGATTGCCGCATTCCCGCAAGGAGCGGTAAAGCTCGCGTTGTCCCGGCGCGTCCAGCAAATAATAGGCGGCAAACGCTTGCCGCGGAAGAAGAGCCTCCCCGCTGTCCCGCTCGTTATTCCGTTCGGCCGGGTCGGCGGAATGCCGCTCGGCCAGCGCAACCGCTTGCTGGGCAACCATATTCTCCGGTACGCCGTAACGGGCAGCCAGCTTTTCCACTTGCCGCCGCAGCGTATGGCGGCTTTGCTCGTCCATCGCCGGGTAGCTGCCGGCATGCTCCTGCCGGAGCGTGCGTTCGGACACGCTCATCCGGCCGAAATGCATGGACCATTCCGCCCTGGACAAAGTCCGGAGCGTCTGGACCAGATGCCCGGCGGTCACTTCGTAGGACGCCTGCAGCTGATGCTCGTACATGATCAGCTTGTTAAGGCTTTCCGCCCCGTTGTCCAGCTTGCAGAGCAGCCACTCCCGCACTTCTCCGGCTTCTTCCGCCAGCTCGTTCAGCTGGCCGGCCAGATGAACGACGACTGCGGCGGATAACGGGAGCTGCTCTCCCGCCCGATCCAGCGCTTCGGACACGCTTTGCGCGTTTGGCCCCGATCGCCCTTCAAGGAACGGGGCCAATATCGTTTCGGCCTTTATGCAAGCGAGCCTTCTCTCCCGCACGTCGTCCATCAGCAAGGCAAGATGCCGGATGGCGGCGATGCGCAGCAGCGTCGGCAAAGACCATACTTCGGCAATGTTCAGCGACGCGACGTCCTGGTAAGCGTTCACGAAGCGGATGAAGCTTTCCGTATCCAGCGCGCCGTCGGTTTGTTTCAAATAATGCAAGCACAGATCCAAAACGCGGGGCTCGCCGCCCGGCTTCAGCCGGATCAACCGGCCGGCGAACTTGTCCTCCATGCCGCTTTCCACCGCAAAGGCTTCGCTCTCGATGTAATCCGCATGATCGGTCAGCCATTGTTCGGCCGGCTGAAATGCCCGCGATTCCGATTGCTTAAGCTCCGCGGCAAACGAGCCGAGCCGCGCTCGGTCGCTGCGGAACGCTCTTCTGAGCTGTCCGATCGACCGTGCGGAAGCTCGGACGGGATGATGTATAAGGGCCAGCTCGCGGGCCGACGCTTCTAGTTGTTCAACCGTTGGAATCATAGGTCCCCCTTGTGAATAGTCATTGACGAGGCAATTTTATGCGTACTTCCAAAAACGAACAGGGATGCCTTAACTAAATGTTCCCAACTTCATCCTGTTTTATTAACCACATCAGAATTTATAAGCTTCTCGTACCTGACGGGAGACCCAATTCTTATTGGCGATAAAATCCACCGCTAAACGCGGTCGCTCATCATCGAAAGGCATTGATGGAGATTTTCTCAATTTGCTATAAATTTCAGGGGATACGGACCGTTTTTTCCCGTTTTGTGCGACCGTTACCGGGCAAGCGGCCTGAGCTGCTTCTCCTTCCTTTCCTTGACTCCCGTTTCCAACTAATGTTATGCTTTATTTATAAGCATTACTTATAAAGCTGACATCACCCGCATTTTCAGTTCCCGTCAGCCGAATAATGGAAGGAGGGAATCGCGTGATTAAAGCCATTGTTTTTGATTTTGACGGCACGATTCTGGATACCGAGACGCCCTGGTTCGAGGCTTTCCGCGAAGCATACCGCGCAAGGGGGGCGGAGCTCTCCCTCGAAACGTTCTCGGCATGCATCGGCACCAGCCTTGATGCGTTTAATCCTTACGAATTTATCAATACCCTTATCGAGAAGCCGGTGGAGCCGGAGTCGTTCAAGAAGGAAATCAGGGACCGGCATGCCGCCCTGATGAAGCAAGTCCGAATGCAGCCCGGCATTCAAGCTTATCTGGACGCGGCGAAGCAAGCCGGCCTTAAGATCGGGCTTGCCTCCAGCTCCTCGCGCGCCTGGATCGACAAACATGTGAACCTGCTCGGCATCGCGCATTATTTCGATTGCATCCGCACCTCCGACGACGTGAACAAAGTCAAGCCCGATCCCGAGCTGTACAGGCAGGCGTTGGAAGCCTTGAACGTGAGTCCGCAGGAAGCGGTAGCGATCGAGGATTCCCCGAACGGATCGCGCGCGGCCGTCGCGGCGGGAATGCACTGCGTCGTCGTGCCGACCCCCGTGACGCGCTCGCTTGCTTTCGATCCCGCATGCCTAATGGCCGATTGCTTGACGGACGTGGAGTTCGAACGTCTTGTCGCCGATCCTCTCGCCTTGGCGAAATAGCGGTATCGACGGTTACGGCAACGATGGCATTGGCGATATCGACAAAAAAATCATCCTGAACGTCTCTCCGAAAGAGAGCGTCAGGATGATTTTTATTTGCCTATTTATTTTCAAACGCCGGTTCGGCTGCCGTTCGCGGGACGTTTCGCGCGTTGGCCGGCGGGCGCTTCCTTCCCGGCGGAAGCCGGCTTTTGCCTTGTCCGTCTTGTGCTGCGACCGGCCTGTTGTTCATGCGCCTCCGCTTCTTGCCCGGCCGGCCCGGCCGCCGAGCCGGAAGCCTTCTTCGCGGCCGGCTTGCGGCTTGCCTTCTCCCGCTTCAGCCACAGGACGGCAAGCGGCGGAAGCGTAAGCTCGATGCTGTAAGCGGCATTGTGCCACGGCTTGCGCTCGGCTTTCAGCAGCTCATCCGAAGCGATGTGCCCTTCCCCGCCATACTCGGGATCGTCGCTGTTCAACACGATCCGGTATCGACCCGAAGACGGAACGCCGATCCGGTATTTCTCGCGCCTGACCGGCGAAAAGTGGCATACGGCGATCAGCTGCTCGTCCTTCGCATTTCCTTTGCGGATAAAGCAGATGACGTTTTGAATATGGTCCTGGTGGTCGATCCACTCGTGTCCCCGCCAATCGTGGTCCCGCTGCCATAACGCTTTGTGCCGCAGGTACAAATGATTGATGTCTCTCGTATAACGGTGCATTCTCCGGTGCATCTCAAATTCGAGAACCATCCAATCGAGCTGCGATTCGTCTTTCCACTCGTCGTATTGGCCGAATTCGCCGCCCATGAACAGCAGCTTTTTGCCCGGGAACGCCATCATGTAGCCGATGAGAAGACGAAGCCCGGCGAATTTTTGCTCATAGGTGCCCGGCATTTTGTTAAGAAGCGATTTTTTGCCGTGAACGGCCTCGTCATGCGATAGCGGAAGCACGTAATTTTCGCTGTAGGCGTACACGACGGGGAATGTAAGAAGCGACTGGTTGGCCGCCCGGCAGATCGGATCCAGCTCCGCGTATTTCAGCGTATCGTTCATCCAGCCCATGTTCCATTTATAATTAAAACCGAGTCCGCCTTCGCTTGCGGGCATCGTAACGCCCGGCCATGCGCTCGACTCCTCCGCAATCATCATCGCGTTCGGGAACTTGGCGAACACCGTTTCGTTCAGCTTCCGCAAAAAAGCGATTGCGTCCGTATCCTCCTGCCCGCCGCCCGGATTGGGCCGCCAAGCGCTTTTGTCGAAGCTGCGCAGCAGCATGCTGGTGACCGCATCCACGCGAAGCCCGTCGACATGATACTTGTCCAGCCAGAAGAGAGCGCTCGAAATAAGAAAAGAGCAAATTTCGGGCTTGCCGTAATCGAAGCCGAGCGTTCCCCAGCCGGGCTTCTCCGCGATCAGCGGATCTTCGTGCTCGTAAAGCGGCGAGCCGTCGAATTGCCGAAGGCCGTGCGCATCCTTGACGAAATGGGCCGGCACCCAGTCCAGCAGCACGCCGATGCCGTTCGCATGGCACTCGTCGATAAGATGCATCAGGTCCTGCGGCGTTCCGAACCGGCTCGTCGCCGCAAAAAATCCGGTCACCTGATACCCCCAGGAACGGTCGTACGGATGCTCGGTCAACGGCAGCAGCTCGATATGGGTATAGCCCATATGTTTCACATAGGGGACCAATTCGGCCGCCAGTTCGGCATAACTGTAATAGCTGCCGTCCTCATGCCGCTTCCAGCTGCCCAGATGGACTTCATAAATGTTGACGGGGCCGGCATAGGGCGGTTTCCGCCGTTTCAGCCAAGCCGCATCCCGCCATCCGTAGCCTTCGATCGACTTGACGACCGAAGCGGTGCGCGGCTTAACCTCGCAGTAGAAAGCGTACGGATCGGCTTTAAGCAGGCGCTCCCCCGCAGCCGATACAATCTCGTACTTGTAAATCGTTCCTTCGGGCAAACCGGGCACGAACAAAGACCAGATGCCCGTCTCCGTCAGCCGCTGAAGCGGTATCCCCATTCCTTCCTCCCAGCCGTTAAAATCGGAGACCAGCCGCACTTCCCGGGCATGAGGCGCCCATACCGTAAACCTGACGCCTTCGCGCCCCTCTTCGGTGACGAGATGGGCGCCCATCCAATCGTAGCTGTCATAAAGCGTCCCTTCGTGAAATTTGCTCCACTCTTCCTGAATCCGCGTCGATGTCAGCATGCGTTCACCCCTGTCACCCAATTTTTTTGGAACGATTGCTCTGTTTCTATCGCCAATGCTGATTTATTCGATGCGAGGAGCTTATAATCCTGTTGGGCGCGGCAGCTATTCTGACAAAATGTCGCCGCTCCTACCTTTCATCGTCCGCAATAACGGAACCGGTGCAGCCCATACGAGCAGCTCGCACATAAAAAAGAACTGCCACGGCGCAATTGCGCCGCGACAGTTCCTTGAACCTCGCCGGGGCCGGTATCGTGCCGGCACGGGGCTCCTGCTTCGCACCGTTCCGGTGCGGGCCCGGACTAATGAACTTCGGCGGAATCGGCTTTCTAGGCCGGTCCGAGGCCGGCTACCTTGCGCCGATATTGGTGCCGGACGGGCTGCCCGAGCCGATCAGGTCGCTGCCCGAAGCCAGCTTCAGGAAATTGCCCAGGTTCGGCGAACCGTCCGCGTTGCGGCTGACGGATGGCGTCAGCGACACGAAATCGGCGGAGCTGGCCGACAGGCCTTTTGCGTTAACCGAAGCGTTGTTTTTCCACCAGACGTTCGTGCTGTTCACGTCGGTGCCGCTCGTCTTGTCGCTGGAGCCGCCGGCGTACGACAGATTGTTCGTAAACTGATGCGTTCCTTCGTCGAAGGCGAAGTTGCTCTGGCCGTTGCTCCAGGACGTGTTGTTCGTCATCGCGATCGAGCCCGGGTTGCTGTTGAACGTAAAGCCGTGTTTCTTGTTCTGGAAAGCGATGCTGTTCTTGACGATATGGTTAACCGCGATGTCTTCGCCGCCCAGCTTAAAGCCGTTGCCGTCGCTGTCCGTCGTGGCCGTGCCGTCGGATGTCGAGCCGTTCTTGTAGGCGATGCTGTTCAATATCGTGACGGGGCCGATCGCGCCCGTATCCGACTTCGTGTACAAATCCCATCCGTCGTCCACGTTATATGCCGCGATGCAGCCGTTGAACACGTTGCCCGGCCCGACGGTCAGCTTGGCGGCGAAGCCGTCCGCATCCTCGCCGTTGTCGGGATCGTAGTTGTCATGCGAGTAGGAATTGATAATTTCGTTGTAGCTGGGCCATTCGCTGTAACCGACGCTCGAGCTGTACCGTCCGAGCTGCAGGCCGGTATCGCGGTTATGATGGGTTTCGACGTTTTCGATCCGGTTATAGTTCCCCCCGATAAAAATGCCGTTGTCCCCCGCTCCCATAACGGTAATGCCCTTCACCAGCCAATAATGGCCGAACAGCTGCAGTCCCCGGTTGGACGATGCGAACGATTGCGCCGAAAAATCCAGCACCGGCTTCTCGCTGCCGTAAGCGGCGATCGCTTTCCGCTGATTGACGGACGCTCCGCTGTTGTCCCGTGCGATCGTCACGGTCGAAGAGAAGCTGTACGTGCCGCCGCGCATATAAATCGTTTTGCCCGCTTGCACCTTCGTCAGCGCCGCTTCGAGCGTCAACGGGCTTTCCAGCGTGCCCGCTCCGCTCGCCGATCCGTTAGGCGCCACAATGATGTCGCCGGTTATCGGCTCGGGCGAGCCGCCCGGATCCGGGGTCGGCGTCGGGGTCGGTTCAGGCGTCGGGGTCGGCGTCGGGGTCGGCGTCGGCTCCGAACCGCCGTCGACGGTGGCCACGACCACGTTATCGAATTTCGAGATCGTCTTGTAGGTCAGCACGCCGGCCGCGCCCGACGAAAGAGAAGAATCCGTCGCGGTCAGCTTCAAGTCGCCGTTCAAATAAAGCTTCAGCGTCTGTCCCGACATCTCCAGCTTCACCGTGTACCAGACGCCGGCGGACAAAGCGTAATCCACCGAAGCCAGCGTCGATGACGAGCCGCCCACTTTCTTCCGCAGCTCCAGCTTCCCGCCTCCGCTGTTATAAAGCGACGCGGCGTAATAGTTGTTGCCGTCCCGATAACGCCCCGTTACATAAGTACGGTTCGTGCCGTTGAAGTTGTCGACTTTCACCTTCGCTTCAACGCTGTAATCGGTCCATGCCAAGCTTCCCGCCGACGTTCGGCCCTCGCTGGTACCGGATTGATAGTACACATATGAGCCTCCATCCTGAACGACGGACCAAGAGCCCGTCGTTGCGGTCCATCCGGCGGCATTCCCGTCCTCGAAATCGTCGCTGAGCAGCGTGCTTGCCGACGCCGTCCCGAGCAGCGTAAACGGAAATACGAGCAGCAAGCCAAGCAAAGCAGCGGTCCACCGGAATTTTGACGACGAATTGAGCATGCGATAACATCCTCCCATCATTCCATAAATTTGTTAAACGCTTACAGCCCCTACATTACCCGCCGCATGCCGTGACCGCCATAATCATTATTCCATTCGTTCCCTTCGGCGTCCGCCGTAACCGGTTATTGCCGCAAGGCTTCCCCACAATAATCATTAACTCATATTGAAGCTTGCCCGCCCTTGCCAAACGAAATCGGCACCGTCCTTATGCAAGGGCGGTGCCGAATCAACTCATCCATTATTAACGATTGTCCACTTTCTCCGGATACATATCGTGGTTCATCATTCTGTGCTCGGCCATCTTCTCGTATTTCGTGCCGGGACGGCCCCAGTTCGTATACGGATCGATGGAAATGCCGCCGCGCGGCGTAAATTTGCCCCATACTTCGATATATCGGGGCTGCATCAGCTCGATCAGGTCGTTCATGACGATGTTCATGCAATCCTCGTGGAAATCGCCGTGGTTGCGGAAGCTGAACAAATACAGCTTCAGCGACTTGCTTTCGACCATTTTCAAATCCGGAATGTACGAAATATAAATCGTCGCGAAATCCGGCTGTCCCGTAATCGGGCATAGGCTCGTAAATTCCGGGCAGTTGAATTTCACGAAATAATCGCGGTACGGATGCTTGTTGTCGAACGACTCCAAAATTTCCGGCGCGTATTGCGACGGATATGCCGTTCCCTGGTTGCCCAGCAGGCTGATGCCTTGCCCTTGCAGTTCTTCCTTGTTTCTTCCTGTCATCGCTTTCTTCCGCTCCTGTTCTTATTCGGCGCTATACGCCCCGTTTATTTCCCCACAGCCATGTATGAAGCTGAGGCAGCACCCGAACGTCCCGCAGCTCGGTTGACGCCATCGTCCGCTCGACAAGCCGTTCGTAAGCCGCCATCGAAAGGGAGAGCAGCTTCTGGTTGTCTCTCTCGTTCAAATTCGAGTTGCCGGATTGCACGTACAACGGCACATCGGGATACCGGCGATGCACCTTTACGGCATAATCGAAATCGTCTTCGTCAAAGACGACGATCTTCAAGCTAAAGCCGTTCCCGTTCGACTGCAGCCGTTCGACAATGTCATCCAGCATGTCCCAATCCGTCGTCATGCCGGAGCTTGGCGGCTTCGGCGAAAGCGTCACTTCGTCGATCTCGAGCAGCCAATCCTGCCATCGGCTCCCTTGCGTTTCTACCGCAGTGCCGATGCCTTGCTCGCGAAGCAGCCGGACCAGCTCGCCCAGATGGCGAAGCAGCGCCGGATTGCCGCCCGACAGCGTCACGTGGGCGAACGTATCGCCGCCGACCCGCTTCAGCTCCTCTAAAACTTCGCAAGCGGTCATTAGCTTAATATCATCCTTGCCGCTGCCGTCCCAAGTAAAGGAGGAATCGCACCAAGCGCAGCTGTAGTCGCAGCCCGCCGTGCGGACGAACATCGTTTTCCGCCCAATCACCATTCCTTCCCCTTGCACGGTCGGCCCGAAAATTTCCATGACCGGTATTCGTTTCTCCGCCGTCATGCTCATGGGCGTCCCGCCTTCGGCCGATAAACGACGTAGCTGGTCGGCGTCTCTCTCAAAAATACTTGCAAGCAAACGGCTCCGTTGCCCTTGCCGTCCAAATAAGCCTGAACGAGCTCCGCGATCGTCCGTGCCACGTTTTCCGTCGTCGGATAGCGCTCGGGAACGTCTCCCGGAAACAGCTCGAGATGTTCGTTCAAGCTGCTATGGTCGAACCGGCCGTGAATAAGCTTCTTTATTTCCGAGAAGTTGGCGAGAAAGCCGGTCCGATCCAGCTCATCCCCGCCTATCGTAATGTTGCAAAAGTAGGTGTGGCCGTGCAGCCGGGCGCAATGGCCGGCGGCTTCGTCCGGGATAAAATGCGCCGCGGCAAATTGAAAATCTTTGTTCAGCTCGTAACGGTAATGATGCGGTACGGAAGAATAGATTTGCTGAATCATCGCACGCCCCCCGCTTCCTTTTGCGACAAATACTGATCCAGGCCTCTTTTGCGCAGCACACAGGACGGGCATTCGCCGCAGCCGTCCGCGATAATGCCGTTATAGCAGGTCAACGTTTTTTCCCTGACGTAGTCAAGCGCTCCCAGCTCGTCCGCCAGAGCCCAGGTTTGGGCCTTGTCCAGCCACATGAGCGGCGTGTCGATTACGAAAGGATAATCCATCGCCAAATTTAACGTCACGTTCAGCGATTTGACAAATACATCCCGGCAATCCGGGTATCCGCTAAAATCGGTCTCGCAGACGCCCGTTACGATATGCTTTGCGCCGGACTGCTTGGCCAGCACCGCCGCAAACGACAGGAACAGCAGATTTCGTCCGTCCACGAACGTCGTCGGCAGCCCGCCTTCCATTTGCTCTATGGCAATGTCGTCCCGCGTCAGCGCGTTTGGCGCAAGCTGGTTCAGCAGCGACATGTCGAGGACATGGTGCTTCACCCCAAGCTCGCGGGCGATCGAAGCCGCGCATTCCAGCTCCAGCTTATGGCGCTGGCCGTAATCGAACGTTACCGCCTCGACCGACGCGAATCTTTGCGTTGCCCAGAACAGGCAGGTCGTGCTGTCCTGTCCTCCGCTGAAGACGACAATCGCTTTTTCTTCCTTGTTCTTCATGGTACGATCTCCTCCTTGTTATACCGGCGTTTCTACCGATAAATCGATGCGAGACGATCGTGAACACACACTCTTAAATGTAGTAAAAAAACAAAAAAATGGCAGCGCAAACAGCGACCCCATTTCAAATAGTTTTTTATAGAGGGAGTTCGCGAACCTCTCCCGGCGAGCGGCAAATTGCCTCCGGCCGGATTTTATTATGATGTTTTGCTCCATGGGTACTATACCACATACGCTTCCTGTTGTTAAGTGCCGCACGCGGACAACCGCTCGGAAAGTGCTGGAGGAGGAGCTTCTCCTTCACCACCCCCTTCGATAGGAGCGGCTCCAGCCGGCAAAAACAAAAAGCCGCCTTGCGGCGGCTTTTTCAAAAGCTATGGCTTCGTTATCGGTGCGAAGCTTTTTTCCGCTTCTTTTTTGATTTGACAAGCGGCTTGGAGACGGCTTTGGAAATATAGGGCTTGTACCCGCTTTTCTCGCTTTTGTGCCCATGATTTCCGCTTTTGTGGTGCCCGTCTTTATCGTCTTTATCGTCTTTTCCGCTTTTATGCTCGCCTTCCCATCTTTGATAACCGCCGGAATAATGCCCGTTCGGCTTATGGCCCCAAGAATGGTGGTCCTTGCCTTTATCGTGATGGGGACCGTTATTGTTGTCGCACTCGTCGCGAACCTCGTACTTGCAAATATGCCTGTAAACGGGAACGAAGTGGTGGCGGGTTACGACCTCGATCGGATGAACCACTTCGACGAATTGCGGATGGAACACGTCGCGGTATACCTTTTTGGGCGGATCTACTACCGTGATACCCGAACAATGCGGACCGCAGCACATATCAAGCATCTCCTCCTCTTGTAGTCTTCTACACTATACGGGAGAAGGCCATGCTTTGCTTGTGCCAAAGCCTTGCGGCACATATGCCTCGGCAAACGGGCGTCCGAATCTGGCGGTTAGTCGAAATCTTTCCCGTGCCATTCGTCTTCCGGCAGGTCGAAATCGTCGCCTGAATAGCGCTGCTCCTTGAACGGATCCGCGTAATTGTGGAATCCGTTTTGTTCCCAGAAGCCGGGACGGTCTTCTTTCATAAATTCGATGCCCCTGATCCACTTCGCGCTTTTCCAGAAATAAAGATGCGGCACGACAAGACGCAGCGGCCAGCCATGCTTGTCCGTCAACGGCTCCCCGTCGAAGCTGTGCGCCAGCAGCACGTCCTCTCTTGCGAAATCCGCAAGCGGCATATTCGTTTCGTAATCGTGGTCGGCATGGATCATGACATGCTTCGCTTCGGGCTTTACGCCGAGCAAAGGAAGCAAATCCGCGACGCGCACTCCCGTCCACGTCGTATCCAGCTTGGACCAACGGGTGACGCAATGGATATCGTTCGTTTGCGTCGTCTGCGGCAATGCCATCAATTGTTCGTATGTAAATACTTTTTCCTCTTCCACTTCGCCGAAGACCCGCAATGTCCAAGTATTAAGATCGTACTGCGGCACCGGACCTTCATGGAGTATCGGAAAACGTTCCGTAACCGTTTGCCCCGGCGGCACGCGGTGCGCCAGCTCCGGCGCGACGTTCGCCTTCAGCGCGGGATTCGCTCGTTTCAGCCGTTCAGCCTTGTTGTGCAATGGGAATTCCCTCCTGTTCATTAGCTGAACTTATTGTACACTTGGACGTTGAGCCGCGCAACGACAGAGATTGGCAGCCGAATTCGGACTTCTTCCGCCTCGCCGTTGACATTCCATCGCCGCCAAAAAATCAGGCAAATGTTCAATCCCCTTCTCATATACTTCTCTGGATGCTTTAGCCGACGAGAGGAGGTCATATTGATGAACGACGCCTTGTTCGAACACCGCTTTTGGCTGCAAATATTGGGCGACCACGCACGGCTCATTATGAACGCTTTGTCGCCGAAGGAGAAGGACGACATCCGGCAAGCGGAAGCGTTTATCGGCTTATTCGACGGGCTTCTGGCGGAAGCGCGCAAAGGCGATGCCGCATCCCGACTCCCCAAGCTTAACGCGGAAGCGCTGAAAGCGACGCAGGAGCTGAAAGCTTTTAAGCTGAACCTGCTTGGGCGGCTGCTGGCGGGCAAAGTAAAGATCGGGTTTACGCCGACTTTCCTGAACCATATGGTAAACGAACTGGAGGAATACGAACGGATATTGAATGCGCTCATTGCCGGCGGGCCGGTTCCCGTCTTCCATCCGCTCCATCACGATATGCTGTGGCTGCAGGATGCCGTCGGCCACGCCGCTTCGATTGCGGGCGACCTCGACTTGACGGAAAAAAAGCTGATCAAGCAAAGCGAAAAGTTTCAGAAGCATTTCGAAAACTTTTATTTGAAGGCGGTCGAGATGGCCGGCTACATGCGGACGCAGTTGAAAGACTTCCCGGCGTTCCGCAAGTTCCATAAGGATATCGATCTGGAAATGAAGGTATTCATGCATTTTCTGCAGGAGCTGGAGGAGATGGAACTGAAGGAAGAAGTGCTCGACCGGATCGCTCCGCTTATACCCGACCATATGTACCGGGAAGAATGCTACTATTTAATGAAGCTCGGGCAGTTCGGTCTCGTCCCGGCTCCGAATTGCGATCCGGCGAGGCCGCGGGTAGAGAGCTGAAATGCCGTTTCGTTTTCGGTCGGCTTAGCGGCGCGGATGCATTTCGCATCTGCGCTTTTCTTTCCGGTTTCCTATTTCATAACCGAATTGCGCCCTATTTCTCCATTCGAATGATTGACAGCAATTAACAAACGATGCTATGCTATCCTTCAAATTCATAGCAATTAGATGAAATTAGGAGGAATTACGATGGGGAAACACCGGAAATTAAACGTTGCATGGACGGTTGCGCTGGCCATTGCGCTGACGGGCGCGCCGGCGCTCGCCTCGGCCGCAAGCGGCGCTGCGGCAGCCGTCTCCGCTCCTGCCCAAGCGGTAACCGAAGCCGACGATTATGCATTGTATTTGGACGAGAAATTCGGCATCGACTTCTCGGGCACCGTAACGAAAGGCGAATACATTGAAGCGGTTGCCCGCATATTGAAGCTCGAGGAGCCGGATGAAGCTCCCGTCTTCGCCGATCTCGACGCAAGCAGTCCTTATTACGCCTCCGCGGCTGCGCTGTACGAGCAAGGAATCCTTACTTCCGCTTCGGTTGAGCCGGATCGCCCGTTAAGCGGCGCCGGGGCCGTCTATATCGCCGTCAAAGCCGCGGGCTTAAGCGAGCTCGCCTATACATACCCGGAAGCCAAAACGTCTTCGGCCCTGGGCAAGCTGGGCTTCCGCATCGAAAGCTTCTCCTCGTCCCCTGCAGCGGCCCAGGAGCTTGCAGCCGCGGTCGACACAGGCTTGCTGCCGGCGGAGCTGTACGCTTCCGTCAAGGGCAAGTCTGCGACCGAGCCGCTGGCCGAATCGCTGCTTGTCGGCATATTGTCCGCTAAAGGAGAGTATAAGCATTATATCGGTTATACGACCGACGCCGACATTTTCCTCAAGCTTCAGGACGCTTACCGTACCGCCGACCTGATCGAAGCGCCGGAGCTGCAAGCGGTCGTCGACACCGCCTTGAAGCAAGGCTTGGTGACGGGCTATAACTTGAAGGATGCGCGTTATGACGCAGGTTTCGTCGACTCGTTGTCCTTAACCTACGGGCATGACAACGGCAAGCATGCCGTTCAACTGATCGGCTTGCTTCGCAGCGAAGGCATCCGGGCCAAAGTGCAGCTCGAGCCCAAAACGTCCGCTTTCATATATATGAAGGAATGGGGCGAGCCCGTGCAAACCGACAGCTATAAGGTCGTCCAAATCGAAAACGGCAATTATATCGCTTACGCGAAAGAATACGATCTCGCCTTCGAATTCGACAGCGCCGCCGACAAAGCCAGGTTCGACGGCATCATCACGCAATACGCGAAGAAGGACAGCGAAGACGAGAAAGGCCTTATCGCTTCCTCATGGTGGCAGCCGCTTTACTATTCCGTAACGGAGCTTGACGGTTATGTCCAAATCGCGAACAACAAACTCACGGGTTCGGGCCCGTATTACGCCCAATCTTTTTCGCTTGCGGAACAATCCGCGGCCATCTCGGAAGGATTTAAGTCGCTGGCGGACGGCAAAGGCGCGCAAGTATCGAACGACACACTGTGGGTAGACGAACCGTTTTACCGCTATTTGCTGGGCGACGCCGCCTGACGCAACGTCCGGCTTCAAAAAACAAAGGGTCTGTCTCCGGGAAGGAGCAGACCCTTGTTAACGAACCAGTAACCGCATTCGTAGAGGCGAAGCCGTGTTTGCTTAAGATTGGAAATCGCTTTCTAAATTATTCGCCAGTTTTTTGAAAAGCCGAATCGCGAACTCGATCTCCTCTTCGGTCAAATTCCGAAACAGCTTCAGCATGATTTTGTCCCGGACTCTGTCGATCTCGCAAATCAGCCCGTGCGCCCGCTGCGTAATATGCAGCATAACGATGCGCCGGTCCTCCTCGCTCCGCCGCCGCTCGACGTAGCCGAGCTGTATCAGCTTATCGACGATTCCCGTCACCGCGCCGTTCGTAATGCCAAGCAGCTCCGCGGCTTCGGACGATTTCAGCGGCCCTTTCTCCGCGATGTTGACAACCAGCTTGCCGTGCGTTAAATTAAGTCCTTGCTTCGCAATGCTTTCGATGCTTTCCGCGCTGATCCGATGCCATTCCGCATTCAGCTGTTTCCGCACGTGGCGGAAGATGGTATCCATTTCCCTTAATCTTACAGCCTGATCTGACAAAGACGGATTCATTCGTTCAACCCCGTTCGTGATTTCATCCTCATTGTACCGATAATTGTTCTCACAGTAAAGATAAAATCGTTGAAGAACATGGCTGAAAGCGGGCCTTTCGGCCTAGATGCCGCTCTGCCCGTTTAAGGAATTAACGCGATTAAGCAACGCAAACCGTTATAGCCATCGGTTGTCCAATATGTTAAACTTTTAATTATCGACATTATTTTTAAGGTCATTCCAATGGCCCGTTTTTTGACCAGAAAGTAAAAACGAAAGCTAGGCCAACTTCCGATGCGAGTTTTGTTCGAAGCAGCTCGGGAAGTACCGCTTACAAACTTTTAGGAGGGACTCATATGTCGGCGAAGAAAAAAATGCGCTCTGACATGATCAAAAAAGGATTTGACCGCGCTCCCCACCGCAGCCTTCTGCGCGCAGCGGGCGTTAAGGAAGAAGATTTCGACAAGCCGTTTATCGCGGTTTGCAACTCTTATATCGATATTATTCCGGGTCATGTGCATTTGCAAGAATTCGGCAAGCTCGTGAAGGAAGCGATCCGCGAAGCGGGCGGCGTTCCGTTCGAGTTCAATACGATCGGCGTCGACGACGGCATCGCGATGGGCCATATCGGCATGCGTTACTCGCTGGCAAGCCGCGAAATTATCGCCGACTCCATCGAAACGGTCGTTAACGCCCACTGGTTCGACGGCATGGTCTGCATTCCGAACTGCGATAAAATTACGCCGGGGATGATGATGGGCGCGCTCCGCGTCAACATTCCGACGATTATGGTCAGCGGCGGCCCGATGAAAGCCGGACGGACGAAGGACGGACGCGCCATTTCCTTGACCTCCGTATTCGAAGGCGTCGGCGCCCATATGGCCGGCAAAATCGACGACCAGTCGCTGCTCGAGCTTGAGCAATACGGCTGCCCGACATGCGGCTCCTGTTCCGGCATGTTTACGGCCAACTCGATGAACTGCCTCGCCGAAGCGCTTGGCCTCGCGATGCCGGGCAACGGCACGATTCTGGCGGTATCGCCGGAACGCAAAGAATTCGTCAAACAATCGGCCCGCCAGCTGATGAAGCTGATCGAAGACGATATCCGCCCTCGCGACATCGTGACGGTCGACGCGATCGATAACGCGTTTGCCCTCGACATGGCGCTTGGCGGCTCGACGAATACCGTTCTCCATACGCTTGCGATCGCGCATGAAGCGGGCATCGAATACCCGATTTCCCGCATCAACGAAGTGGCGAACCGCGTACCGCATCTGGCGAAAATCGCCCCGGCCTCGGATTACCATATCGAAGACGTGCACAACGCGGGGGGCGTAAGCGCCGTGCTGAACGAGCTGTTTAAGAAAGAAGGCGCGCTTAAAGGCGAAACGCTTACGGTTACGGGCAAAACGCTGCGCGAAAACGTCGCCGGCTGCGAAATCGTCGACAAGGACGTTATCCATCCGCTCGACAACCCGCACAGCGAACGCGGCGGCCTTGCCGTATTGTTCGGCAATCTGGCTCCGGAAGGCGCGATCGTCAAAGTCGGCGCTATCGACAAATCCGTCGGCGGCTACCATAAAGGCCCTGCCATCTGCTTCGATTCGCAGGACGACGCTCTGTACGGCATCGCCAACGGCCATGTGAAGGAAGGACATGTCGTCATTATCCGCTACGAAGGGCCTAAAGGCGGCCCGGGCATGCCGGAGATGCTTGCGCCGACTTCGCAGATCGTCGGCATGGGTCTCGGCGCGAAGGTCGGCCTCGTTACCGACGGCCGCTTCTCGGGCGCGTCCCGCGGCATCAGCATCGGCCACGTATCGCCTGAAGCGGCCGAAGGCGGCCCGATCGCTTTCGTTCAGGACGGCGACATCGTCGAGCTTGACATGAACAACCGCACGATCAACGTGCTGATCAGCGACGAAGAATTCGCGAAACGCCGCGCCGAATGGAAAGGCTTCGAGCCGAAGATCAAATCCGGCTACCTGGCCCGTTATTCGCATCTCGTAACCAACGCCAGCATGGGCGGCGTTATGAAAATTTAATTTGATTTACCTGCTGCAAAACGATAGGCAGCCACCTTATTGTAAGGTTGGCTGCCTATTAGTTTGCCATTCCTTCTTCCGCCGTAAGCGGCAGAGAGACCGTAAATTCGGCGCCTTCTTCCGGCTTGCTGCTTACGGATATCGTGCCGCGGTGCATTTCGACGATTTTAAGCGCGATCGATAAGCCGAGGCCGCTGCCGCCGGCGGAGCGGTTGCGCGATTTGTCCGCTTTGTAGAACCGTTCGAAGATGCGCGGCTGATCCTGCTCGGGAATGCCCGGTCCCGTATCGGCGATACGGACGACCGCATGCCGGTCGTCGGCGGTCAGAACGACGGAGACGGAGCCCCCCTGCGGCGTAAATTTAACCGCATTATGAATAAGGTTCACCCATACTTGGCTCATTAAGCCTTCGTCCGCCGTCACTTCAACCTCTTCCGCTTCCAGGCTCATGTTGATCTCTTTCTCTTCCCATTGCGGCTCGCAGGCTAGAATAAGCGACATAAGCTGCTTATCCAGCCGGTATGGCGACGGGCGGAACGGCTGCCGGTCCGAATCCAAATTCGCCAGCCTCAGCAAATTGTCGCTAAGCTTGGATAAACGGATGCATTCCGTCTCGATGATCGACAAATACCGATGCCGCACCTCCCGGTCCAGACGATCGTTTTTGAGCGCTCTGGCAAATCCGCTGATCGACGTAAGCGGCGACCCGATTTCGTGCGACACGTTCGAGATAAATTCTTGCCGCAGCTCTTCCATCGCTTGCAAATTCGCCGCCATGTCGTTGATGCTCTCGACCAGCTGCGCATAAGGATGCCTCTGCCGCTGCTTCTCGTTCAGCCTGCCAAATTCCGTTTGAAGATTGACTTGAAAGTCGCCGCGCGATATCCGCCTTAACGCCTCGAGCAGCTCCATAAAAAAACGGTGTTGCTTCGGCCTGAGGAAACGCCCTACGAACATGACACCAATCCCGAATACGATAAACCCGAGCGCGGCATTCACCAGAAAAACGACTAGGGCATGAGGCTCCCAGCCCAAGCGGACGTAAATCGCTTCCGTCGCATAAAACACGGCCGTCCAGCTGAGTGCCAGCGCCGTCAACACGAGCAGGACATTTCCCGTAATGACGAGAAAACCCGGTTCACGCCTCATCGCCGCACCTCCAGCCGATAGCCCAAGCCTCGGATCGTGCTGATCCGAAAGCCATGCTTCTCCTCCGGAAACCTCTCCCGCAGACGCTTGATATGCACGTCGACCGTCCGCTCGTCGCCTTCGTAATCGTATCCCCATATATCCTCGATCAGCTGATCGCGCGTAAACGTCTTGCCCGGATAGCCGGCGAGCTTGAACAGCAGCTCGAACTCCTTCAGCGGCAGCGTTATTTCTTGATCGCCCGCTCGGCATTCGAACGTATCGCGGCGCAGCGCGACATCGCCGATCTGCACCGATTGAGAAGCCATAATGCGGTATCTCTTCAATAAAGCCTTGACGCGCGCAACGAGGATCATCGAGTCGAACGGCTTGACCAGATAATCGTCCGTCCCGAGCGCAAAGCCTTTGACGACCTGCGTCGTTTCGCCTTTGGCCGTAAGCATGAGCAGCGGCAGGTCGGTCCGTTTGCGCAGCTCCCGGCACAGCTCCCATCCGTCCATGCCGGGCATCATGATATCAAGGATAACCAGATCGATCTTCGATTGCTCAACAATGCGGAGGGCGTCCGATCCGTCCTCCGCCTCGACCACTTCCAAACCTTCCAGCCGCAAAAAATGTCCAACCAATTCGCGTATATGCGGGTCGTCGTCGACCGCCAATACTCGGGTCATTCCGTTCACTCCTTGTATAGCCGTTTCGTTTATGTCCGCCGCATATAAGCGCGTACCGTAAGCGGCGCAAAAATCGCCACGATGACGGCCGCGCCGGCGAGGGTGATGGCAAGATCCGCTCCGGCCGTTCCGGCGTTGGCAAGATCGCGGACGGCGTTGACGAGATGCGAGATCGGGTTGACGTTTACGAACCATTGAAGCCAGCCCGGCATGGTGTCCACAGGGACAAAGGCGTTGGAAATAAACGTAAGCGGAAACAGCACGAGCATCGATATTCCCTGAACGCTTGAAGCCGTGCGCGCAATGACGCCGCAAAAGGCAAATATCCAACTGATCGCAAAGGCGCAAACAATGACCAAGAGCGCAGCGACGGCGACGTATCCCAAGCCGCCTTCCGGCCGGTAACCCATCACATACCCCATTGCAAAGGTAAGCACAGTCGCAATTGTATACCGGATCGTGTCCGCCAGCAAGGCCCCCGCGAGCGGCGCGATGCGGGCGATCGGAAGCGACTTGAACCGGTCGAACACCCCTTTGTCCATGTCCTCCCGCAATTGAACGCCGGTAACGACGGATGTCGTAATGACGGTTTGCACCAGAATACCCGGGATGATGACCGGCAAATAATTAAGCGTGTTTCCCGAGATGGCTCCGCCGAATATATAGGTGAACATTAACGTAAAAAGAATCGGCTGGAGCGTAACGTCAAACAACTGCTCCGGCGTCCGCTTGATTTTCAGAAGCCCCCGATAAGCCATCGTGAGCGAGTTTCGCACGGATTGCCCCAAACTCGAATATTTTCTCAATTGGCGGTTAAAACCCGCTACGGCATCGTTTCTCATCCTGCCAATTCCTCCGTTTCGTTCGATTTCCCTGCAGCCTGCGGGTCTTCTTGCTTGACGCCATGTCCCGTCAACATTAAAAATACTTCGTCAAGGGTCGGCTTTTGAACGCTCATCTCGGTCAGGCGTATTCCCGCCGAACGGAACGCAAGAAGCAGGTCGGTCACTTTCTCCCCGTCGGCCATCGGCGCGGTTATTTTTCCGGCTTCCGCCGATACGGTCGATTCTACCTTCAGCACTTGATCGACGATTTGACGCGCTTGGCCGATGTGATCCGTCCGCTCCACCTTGAATTGCAGCGACGACGCCCCGACCGATGCCTTCAAGTCGTCGACCGTGCCTTCGGCGACGACCCGGCCGCGGTCGATGACCGCGATCCGGTCCGCCAGTTGATCCGCTTCGTCGAGGTATTGCGTCGTGAGCAGCACGGTTGACCCTTCCTTCACCAGCCGGCGAATCGTCTCCCACATTTGAGCGCGCGTTCGCGGATCCAGTCCGGTCGTCGGTTCGTCCAAAAAGATAAGCGGCGGCTTCGCTATCAGGCTTGCGGCCAAATCCAACCGGCGGCGCATCCCGCCGGAAAAGCTTTTGAGCGGACGTTTGGCGGCTTCCGTCAATCCGAATTCCTCCAGCAGCTCCGCGGCCTTGCGCTTGGATTCGGCGCGGCCGAGGCCAAGCAGCCGGGAGAAAATAACAAGATTCTCCGTTGCGCTAAGCGATTCGTCAACCGAAGCGTATTGGCCCGTCACCCCGATCAGCTGGCGGACGATATGCTGCTCTTTCGCGACATCGTGCCCGAAGATGCGCGCCGAGCCCGCATCGGGGCGCAATAAAGTAGCCAACATTCGAATGGTCGTCGTTTTGCCGGCCCCGTTCGGGCCAAGTACGCCGTATATCGAACCGGCCCGCACGTTCAGCTCAACCCCGTCAACCGCACGCTTATCGCCAAACGTTTTGACAAGCCCCGACGCTTCAATAGCCCACTCGCCGGAACCCGTCTTCGATTTCCTTCCGTATTCGTAATCCATCTTTCGTTCCTCCCCGTTTATGTTTGAAAATTTGTCTAAAACTCCGATTGGAGTAATTGTCACAACGGGATCGTAACTTGCTAATATGAACTGAATATGAATTGCGCGGTCACCATCCCAACCACCTCCTGAGAAGGGCCCCAAAGGGCTTGCCCCCTCCGGTCTCCCCAAAAGAGCGTAACTGCCGGGCGGCCGTCTTCGGCAATCGGTCGAAGGTAAGCCCGTTTGTTCGCTTGTCCTTGCGGACAAAGCGTAAAAACAAAGGGAGACACAAAGGCTTACGGAGCGTAAGCCTTTGTGTCTCCCTTATGTCTCGCGTCACGATGCGATCCCGTCGCTTCACACCGGTGATCTAAATCCCGTTACAATGCCGGCGTATTGCCGCGCATCGGACTCGGATCCCCGTCCTCCCGCATAACGGCCGGCGGCGCGGCGGCTGTTCTCGTGGCGTTGCGCAAAGCCGCGAACTGCTGTTTCTCGTCGGTCGCGAGCGGCAGCAGCCGGTTCATCGGCATGATCAAGATTTGCGGTTTCAAATCGTTGCTGCCGGGTTTATTATTGGTCAGCACCCGCATCAGAATGCGAAGATAAACTTTGGACGAACGCGCAAACCATCCGTCCGGCAGCGGAAACAGCTCGAAGCCGATCCGGTCGGCTCCCCGATGCACCATCGTGACGCCGTATACCGCTTTGGCTTCCCTTGCCTCTTCGTCATGCGCCAAGTAGCCGGCAAGCTCGGCTAGCCCGTGCTCCGTCTCGCGCTTCAGCTTGACGGTAGCCGCGATCGGCGACTTGGAGTTCATGGCGATGGAGGACAGCTTGCGGTTGTCGAAGTGGATTTCGATGACCGGATCGCCTTTGACGATGCGCCGGCCGTCGGCAAGCTCAAGCGGTTTGCCGCCGTAACGGATTTTCCGGTAATGAAAGATGGAGCCGCCGTGCTTTAAGCGAAAAACGGCCTGAAACGCTTTTTCGTACACGAGCCAGCCCGCGATCAGCGTTTTTTTCCACATCGGCGTCCGCTGTTCTTTCCGTTTCTTCTCGTTGCGTTCGGTTATATCCATCATCTCGTCAATCGCCACGAACCTGAACCCCCTCCTTGTGCCTTCCTCCAATACATATTCGAGCGCCTTCAGCATCTCCCCCGGCGCCTCGGCATCCGCTCCCGGCGTTCTGCCGCAATCGTGCAGCAGCAGCACCTCGCCCGGACGAAGCTTCCGCATGATGCGGCGGGTCAGCTGCTCCGCTCCCAACTTGACGTTCCAGTCTCCGAACAGCGAAGACCATAATACGATCTGATGCCGCGTGCTGCTCCTGAAGTCGAAGCAATTCATGATTCCCCAAGGCGGGCGGTAATATGCCGCGCGGATTCCGATCGCTTGCTCGATGATGTCGTTCGTCTGCTGAATATGGCGCGTCACTGTGCGCGGAAGCATAAACCAATTCGATTTATGAACGTAATTATGAATGCCGATGACATGTCCTTCTTCGTGCATCCGCTTCAGAAGCTGCGCCTTGTCTTCCGCATGCGAGCCTACGACGAAAAAAGTGGCCTTGGCGTCGTAGCGGGCCAGAAGCTCAAGGAGCTGCGGCGTATATTCCGCGTCGGGTCCGTCGTCGAACGTAAGGGCGATTTCTTTGTCTGCCAGCCCTTTCTTGAATACCCGAAATCCGAACAACCGGCTTACAAGCGCAGGGATGAAGGCGTAAAGCGTCATGAAGTAAAAGGCCCATAGAAGCAGGTTATTTATCATTTTGTTTCCCCACCGTTATCATGATATAGTAAGAAAAAGCTTCTACCGAAGCCTATTCGATGAAGGGGCCCGCCTTCAGCGGTCCCAAAGTCTCATAATTTTAATTGTATCATATTGAAAAAAAATTGAGGCCAACTTTTCCTAAAATCCGGTACAATCGATTACAAAAAATATCGTTCATAAAGGGGAAAATTAACGATGCTTCCATTTTATAAGAAATATTGGCGGACCGCCTTCGATATCGGCCTGATCGCCTTGACGGTCTATTTGACGATGCTCGTTTTCAGCTACCTTTACAAAATCGCCACGCCTATTTTTTACGGCTTTCTCATTTATTTATGCATCGAACCGCTCGCCAGCCGGCTGAACCGGATCGGAGTCAAAAAATCGATCGCGTCCGGCATTTCGATCCTTCTGTTTACGCTTATTATTTTGGCGGCTTTCTCCGGACTCGGCTATATGGTGACGGTGCAAGGTTCCGAGCTGATCGACCGATTGCCGCAATACCAGGAAGTGCTGACGGAGCAAATCCAGAAGTACACTGCGGAGCTGCAAGGTCAAATCAATTCGCTGCCTCCGGATTGGTCGAACCGCTTCGCCGATCTGGTCAACGGCATTGCGACCACGCTCCAAAACATAGGCAAAAACGTGCTGAACAGCCTGATCGGCTACGTATCTTCCTTCTCGACGTTTGTGTTCAATTTCGTGCTGGGCATTATTTTGGCTTATTTCCTGAGCATCGAGATCAAAAGCTGGAAGCGGTTCGCGACCGAGAAGACGCCCCGCACGTTCAAAACGGCGTTTTTTTTCTTGCGGGACAACGTATTGAAAGGGATTGCCGCCTACATTAAAGCGCAGGCCAAAATGATTACGATCACGTTTCTCGTCATTTTAATTTCGCTGCTGCTGTTGGGGGTCGAGCATGCGTTTCTCATCGCCCTCGTTTGCGCCATCTTTGACATTTTGCCGCTGCTTGGCGTCGGCGCCGTCTTTGTTCCTTGGATTATATATTTGCTTATTATCGGCAAAATATCACTGGCAATTTGGCTGGCCGCGTTATTTATCGCCGTGGTGCTGGTCCGTCAAATCTTGGAGCCTAAAATTACGGGCGACACGCTTGGCGTCTCCGCCTTTACGATGCTGGCGTGCATGGTCGTGTCGCTATCGTTGTTCGGCTTCTCCGGCGTCATTTTGTCCCCGATACTCATTATTCTGATCAAGGCGCTGATCGACCAAGGCTATTTCCACCGCTGGATCCGGCTGCCGCAGGATGAATACGACAATCCGGGTTATGCCGGAGCCGGCGCGAACGGAAGCGAAACCGGCCATCACGCGCCGAAGGCGGACGACCAGGGGGAAACCGCTTCATCGTCCTGATACTATTGCATTCCAGGAGTCCGGGTCCCGGATTCGTTACGGTCTTCGGCTTCAGCTTCGGCGAGCAAGTCCATAACGCCCCTGAATATGGCCGTCGCTTGGTTGCGGCTGTCGGGCGGACGGTATTCGCTTAATACGGCGACCGCGTATCGGGGCTTTCGAACGGGGCCATAACCGGCAAACCATTGATGGTTGAAGCGGACGGACCCAAGCGCCGTCTCGGCCGTGCCGGACTTGCCGGCAACGGTCCAACGCCCTTCCCGTATCGAGCTGCCCGTTCCATGATCCACGACGGCTTCCATGCCCCGCATCAGCTTCCGTGCTGTTGCGGGGCTTATTTGTCCGTAAACGTCCGAATAAGGCGCCTTGCGGGATTTCAGCTTGGCCATCCGGACGCCGTTCGCGTATCTGATTTCGCTGACGATGCGGGGCTCCGTCACTTTCCCGCCATGCAGCAGCGTAACGATCAGATTGGCCGCCTGCAGCGGCGTCATGCGGACATCCCTTTGCCCAATGGCGCTTTGGGCCCGCGCTCCCCCGTCGGCTTCCGGGAACGGCTGAGCGGCATTTCCTTGATCGTGCCCCGCTTTCCCCGCCTCTTCGGGCGTGTAAAAGACGGAGCCCGCTTCCTCTTCCGGCAGCAGGCGGAGCTTGCGCCGCAGCAGCTTGTACGGCTTCTCCGTACTCCAGCCGACCTGACGCCCGACGCCAAGCGCCAGCGCGGTACGCTCCAGCTGCTCCGCCGTCAACCGCTCGCCGAGCGTCGCAAACACGATATTGCACGATTGGGCCAGCCCTTCCCGCAGCGTCAGCGTTCCATGACCGCCTTTTTTCCAGCAGGATAAACCGTATTTGCCGTATTCCCCGTCGCAGCTGAACGTTTCCTTCTCGCTCGTAACGCCCGCTTCAAGTGCCGCAGCTTCCGTCACGAGCTTGAATACCGAGCCCGGCGGCACTGCTTTCAGCGCATGATTAACGGCCGACTCGTCCGATTCGAGCCGTCTCGGATTCATGCGGGGCCGGGATACAATGGCGACAATGTCCGCGTTGCGGGCGTCCAGCACGACGATGGCCCCTTGCTTCAGCTTTGCCTCGTCCGCATACGCTTCGAGCTTCCGCTGCAAATCCAGATCCAGCGTCGTGACGACGCTTAGAGGGTAATAGCCGTTGTCCGGGCGGACAAGGCGCATGCCGAGCCCTTGAAGCGGCATATTGCGGCCGTCGGTGAAATACATCGCCGACGTCCGGCCTATGCCGCGCAGCAAGTCGTCAAGCGACCGCTCAAGGCCGGATCCGCCCGTCAGGTCGGTCAATTTTCGCCTGCCGGCCTCTACCTCTTTTCCGTGTTCGGCTTGCATCCATTCGGGGTGCTGGCTAATATACCCGATCGTCTGAGCCGCGTTAAAGCCGTCTAAATACCGGTTATGATAAGGCAGCACCTTAACGCCGTCAAGCCTAAGTTCCGAAAGCTTCCGCCGCTGTTCCTCCGCAAGCCGGATCGGCGTCTGCTCGCCTTGCCGACTCCAATAGGCTGGCCGCTCGAGCTGATGCCAATATTGTTCCAGACCGGCCGCCGTGACGCCAAGCAGCGCAGCGAGACGCTTCATTTGCAGCCGATGTTGTTCGGATGCAAGCGCCTTAGGGTCGATCGGAAAAAAAGCAAGCGAGCTGTACGTTTCGCCCGTCAACGCTTGTCCGTTCCGATCCACGAAATCTCCTCTCCCGGTATCGATGACTAGGCTGTGCTGCCGCTGGATAACGGATGTTCTTCTCCAGTCCGCCTGTTGCGCGGGAGCCTTGACGGGAACCCCTCCGACGCCCAGCAGCTGCAATGCCCCAAGGCGAACAATATAGATGAAGAAAATGGCGGTAATAACGGATGCCGCTATAAACAGGCGCCGATGCATGACTGTTCCTCCAGACGTAAGTATCTGTTCTATTTCTTCACCAATCCCGGAGGCGTCATACATCCTAACCCGCTTCGGATAAAAAAGCCGCCCCGCCTCTTTCGGCTTGCGCCGGAAGGGTCGGGACGGGCGGATGAACGGCTTGATTTATTCGAACCGGAAATTCGACAACGACATTTTAAGCTCGTTGGATACGGTATCCAGCTTCTTGGACAGCTCCACAAGCGCATCGCTAACAGCCTGCTGCTCGTTGCTGAGGGAAGCGACCTCCTCCGAGGTGGCCGAAGATTGCTGCGCTACGGCGCTTACGTTGTTCATCGCATCGGACAATATCGTCTGCGATTCGTCCAGCTTGCCGATCGATGCGGTGACGGAATCCAGCTTTTGGGCGAAATTGCCCATATTGCCCTGCACGGACAGGAACAGCTGATTCGCTTCCTTAACGGCAGAAATTTGCTCCTGGAACAACGGATAGGCATCGGATAAGACGCTTACCGTTTCTTCGATTTCCGTTTGAATTTTTTGCGTAAATTGGCCGACGATGTCGATCGATTGGCGGGATTGTTCGGCCAGCTTGCGAATTTCGTCCGCTACGACCATAAAGCCTTTGCCGGCGGCACCGGCTCTGGCCGCTTCGATGGCGGCGTTCAGAGACAAAATATTCGTTTGCTTCGTCACGTTGTGCAGCACGTCCAAAATCTTAACAATGGAGCCGGTACTTTCTTTTAATTTATCGACCTTCTCCACCATGGCGCGAGTCATTTCCTCGGTCATTCCCGTCTTCTCCATCAACGAGGACATATAGGCGGTACCTTGGGCGCTCGCCTGCTCTACGTCCGCCGCAGAGGCGATCATTTGATTGTTCGCTTCGATGACCGACTTCATCTGTTCGTTGATCGCGTTAGACAGATCGCTTCCTTTCTCCGCTTCTACCGCAAGGCTGGAAGCGCCGTTAGCGATTTCCTCGGTAGCGACCGATATTTCTTTCGCCGATACGGCCGTCTTCCGCGAAGCTTCGGACAACTCGCTTGCCGTATGCAACACGTCGGTTGCCGAAGCCATGGAACGTCTCGCCAAATCGCTGATTTGCTCCATCATGTCGTTAAAGCTTGCGCTCAGCTGGCCGATTTCATCGCTCCGTCTGCGCTTGCCTTTAAGCTTGGAACGAACGGTCAAGTTGCCTTTGCTGCCTTCGTTCATCAGCTTGCTGATCTGAACGAGCGGAACGGAAATCGGAAGATGAATGCCGAAATAACCGATAACCAAAGCCGCGACCGCCGCGACGGCAACCGCAATCCACGTCATCACCCGAATCGTCTCGGCGTCTTCGACCAGCTGGTTGACCGGGATCGTGCCTACCAGCTTCCAATTCATCGTTTCGAACGTTTGATAAACGGCAAGCACCTCGTGGCCGTCGGTCGTTTCGGTTGTGATCGCGTCCGAATTCGCGTTATCGCCTTCGACCGGCAGCTGTACAATAAAATCTTGGTTGATTTGGCTCTCTTCGCCTTCGCCTTCGGTAATGTATTTATTGTCGCCGTCGACGATCGCGACTGTGCTGCCTTCGCCCAGGTCGATGCGGTCCAGCCGCTCTTCGATCGAGCTTAAGCGAATGACCATGAGCAGCACATATGAAGTCGTATTCGTCGAAGTGTCTTTAAGCATTCGGGCGACCCCGATCATCGGCTCGCTGGATATCGCCAATCCTTCGACGTTCGGCGGAATCCACAACGTCTTGCCGTTTGCGTTCTGCACTTCTTTAAACCAGAGGCCCGCTTTCAAATTGTCGCTTTGCGTCGAGGCCGCCGATCCTGCGGTAATAACCGGCAAATTGTCTTTGAGCGGCAGGAAGTAGATGCCGGCGATGCTATTGTTGCCCACGATGTAGTTTTGCGCTTTTTCGGTAATGGCCCGCTGCGCGTTAAACGATTCGTATTGGCCGATATTCGTTTTCAGCTCATTGATCGACGCGTGCAAATCTTTGTCGGTGAGCAGCTGCATCGTCAAGTCTTCATAGTTTCCGAATACCGTATCCAAATTTTCCGCGACCTGGCCGATCGTCTGATCGCTCGCTTCCGATACTTTATCTTTGACAATATTTTTGGTCATGCTGAAGGAAAGCAGGCCGATCACAAGCACGCAGACGATAATGCTTAAAAAGATCATGCCGAACAGCTTTGCGCCGACGGAAAGCCTGCTTTTTTGCGCGCCTTCCGCAGCGTCAACGGTGGTCGCTGATTTCAAGGCCGCTGCCGACTTTTTGATCGCTGCCCACAGTTGCCTGCCTTTTTCTCCTAATGGCTTCTTGCCCGAAGAGAACGTTTCGTTCCCTTGCTTATTTCCGGTTTGTTTGTTTCGTTTCAAGAAAAGACACCGCCCTTTGCTTTATGTAGTCGATCGTTTGTACAGTTCGATTGCGCGAGAAAATGAATCCGCTTACTTACAATCTCATCTTTTATATCGGTCGAAAGAAGCAAAAATGTAAGATGAACCGGCCAATTCGATGCATTTTTTTTACCGGTTTCGTAAAATCCGCCGAATGCACGTAAAAAACGGCCGGATCGGGCGATCCAGCCGTTATGTCGGTTTATTTCATTTTTTTGCGCATCATGTCCATCGGTTTGACCGGGAAAAGCGTCCGCATACAAACGAGCTGCAGCGGATGGCGAGCGGCATCCAGCTTATTGCCGTCTTCATCCGTGATTTCGCCAACTTCTTGCTTAAAGTACGTGCCGTTCGGCCCGACAAACTCGACCGTTTGTCCCGGCTTGAAGTGGTTCCGCTGCTCGATAACGGCTATGCCCGTCTGTTCGTCGTAAGCGCGGACGACGCCGGCGAAATCGTACGGCACCGCTTTATCCTCCGGTCCGTAAATATGGTCCTCCGCACCCGGAATATCGAAGAAAAAGCCGGTATTGAGCGGGCGGTTCGCCGCCTTCTGAATTTCTTCCAGCCACTCCGGCTTGAGTTCGTAATGCTCAGGGTCGGCGAAATACGCGTCGATCGCCTGACGGTATACGTTAACGACCGTAGCGACGTAATGGATGCTCTTCATCCGCCCTTCGATCTTGAAGCTGTCGATGCCGGCTTCGATAAGCTCGGGCAAGTGTTCGATCATGCACAAGTCCTTGGAGCCCATCGTAAACTTGTCGTCCTCTTCGTTGACCTGCTCCTCGTCCAGAAACATATCGTATTTCCAGCGGCACGATTGGCAGCAGCCTCCGCGGTTCGAATCCCGGTCGGTAAAATGATTCGACAATACGCATCGCCCGGAGAAAGAAGAGCACATTGCGCCGTGGATGAACGTCTCGATTTCGATATCGACATGTTCCTTGATCTCGGCGATTTCCTCCAGACTTGCTTCGCGCGCCAGCACGACCCGCGGCAAGCCTTCGTCCTTCCAGAACTTCACCGTTCTCCAGCTTAACGTCGATTGCTGCGTGCTTAAGTGCACCTCCAGCTTCGGAGCGACGCGCTGCGCCACTTCGATAATGGCCGGGTCGGCCGCGATAATGGCGGCAATGCCCGCTTCCTCAAGCGATCGAAGGTACTCTTCAATGCCCGCGAGATCTTCGTTGTGCGCATAAATGTTGGTCGCCACAAATACTTTGGCGCCGTAGCGGCTTGCAAACTCAACGCCTTCCTTCATTTCCTCGATCGTGAAATTGTCGGCATTCGAACGAAGCCCGTAAGCTTGCCCGCCGATATATACGGCATCCGCCCCGTAATGGACGGCGAATTTCAATTTTTCCAGATTGCCTGCCGGAGCAAGAAGCTCCGGTCTGTCAAGCCGGTGTCTTTTGCCCCGGAAGCGCGGTTTTGTTGTTGCCGTCGTTGTCATTTTTCGTTTCGCCTCCTCGTTCGTTTGTTGGCGGCTGTACCCGAACGCGACCGTCTTGCGGAACGCGTCGGCAGCCTCCCATTGAGCTTTAATACACTTGTTCCTTGAAGAAAAAGCCGTACGTCAGCTCCCGGTTCGGATCCTGCACTTCCCGGATCGCTTCAAGCCAATTCTCGTTGAATTCGTATTGCGCCGGATTGGCGAAATAGGCGTCAACGGCTGCGCGGTACGATTTGACGACGATTTCGTTATAGGACAAAGGCTTCATAAAGCCTTCGATTTTCAAACTGTCGACGCCAAGCTCCAGCAGTTCATGCAAAGCGTCAAGCATGCAAATATCGTCCGGGCTCATCATATGCGTGCCGTACTCGTCCTCGTAGATCGGGTACCTTTCGCCCGGGCGTTCGGCTTCCGTCAAGTAAAGCCCTTCCGCCGTACGCAAGCCCGCCTGCCGTTCGCCTTTGCCCTGATGCTCGAGGAAGCTTCCGATCAGCGAACGTTTCGAATGATAAATATTCGTCATTCCGTGCACCTGCACCTGTATTTCAAGCTCGGTATGCTGTCTGATCTCGGCGATTTGCTCCAAATTCAGTTCCCGGGCAAGGACAAAACGGGTGGCGCCGCGGCGTCCCCAATAATTGGCCGTCGAATAGTTGGTCGACGTCATCTCCGCGTTCCAATGAAGCTTAAGACCCGGCGCCGCTTCCCGCGCGATGGCCAGCACGGCCGGATCTCCGAATACGATTGCGTCCGCGCCGGCTTCCGCCACCCGCTTCATATAAGCGGGGAGCTCCTCCACCGTCTTGTTGTCCATGATGTTATTGACGGAGACATAAATGTTGACGCCGCTCGGTTTCGCCAGTTTGACCGCCTCCGCGATGCCGGCCTCGTCGAATTGTCCCGGCAATCTCATGCCGTATTTGGTTTCCCCAACGACGAATGCGTCCGCCCCCGCCGCGATGAGAACTTTCATCTCGTCCAAAGAGGCCGCAGTCGTCAGCAATTCCGGTTTATTCCTCATGTTGCTTGCTTCCTCCTTCTCCGGCGTTACTTTTTGCTTATTTCGATATTGTCCAAGTGCTCCTCGTACGTTCGCGCAAACAGATGGGTTTGCGAACCGTCCTTCTTCGTCACGTAATAAAAATAATCCGTGTCCGCAGGATGTAATGCCGCTTCGATCGAAGCGATGCTTGGGCTCGCGATCGGTCCCGGCGGCAAGCCGTCCACTTGGTAAGTATTGTACGGGCTTTCCACCTTCAAGTCGCTTTCCATCAGCCGTTCCTTCGGTTTGTCCAGCAAATATTGCACGGTCGCGTCGATTTGAAGCGGCATCGGCTTGGCGAGACGATTGTAAATGACGCTTGCCACGATCGGGCGCTCCTCGTCCACAACCACTTCGCGCTCGATCAGCGAAGCGATCGTGAGCAACTGATGCAGCGTAAGCCCCCGTTCTTCCAGCTCGGCTTGCCAATCCTCTCCAAGCTCGGCCAGCTTGCGATCCGTTTCCGTCAACATGCGCTCTATAATGTCTTCTTCCGTGCTGTCCTTCTTCATCTCGTACGTTTCCGGGAATAAATAGCCTTCAAGCCGTTGATGCAGCTTATCGTCTTCCGGAATGGACCGGACAGCCTCCGCGTCGCCCCAAGTCCGCTTCTCGCCCGCCAACGCCAGAAACTTATCTTTGTTCACGATGCCTTCTTCCGCCAGCTTGTCCGCAATTTGCAGCACGGTGTAACCTTCCGGAATCGTAAAGCGGATCGTTTCCTCCGCGACCGTATCGCCGGCGTTCAGCTTCGCGACGATTTCCTCCTTGGTCATGCCCGGCGCCAGCTCGTAACGGCCGGCCTGGAAGCGGCTTCCTTCGTTCTCGAACCTTAAATAATATTTAAAAAGAAACGAATTCCGAATAATGCCTTGCTCCTCCAGCAGGTCCGACACCTGGAAGGCCGACGTTCCGGGCTGAATTTCGATCGTCTTCGCTTCGCCTTCGGCGGCGGGCCTCAGCCCGTTCCATATATACAAAGCAACGCTGCCTGCCCCGATGATGAATATAGCCAAAATCGTCAAAATGACCCATAAGGTAATGCGGCTCCGCTGCGGACCCGCATGCTCTGCTCGGTTTGCCAATTGAAAACTCCTTCCGGGGAAATCGATAATCAAACGCATCATCAGCTCGCACATCATGAAAAAGAGCGGTGGTCGCCGCTCTTTTTCCAATAAGTTCTATGCCGGACCCATTATGTTCAAGGCGTTTCGTCCCCGGCGAACAGCATATCGTCATAAGCTTCCGCCGCAAGCTCCCATTCCTCGTCGTCTTCAATCGTCTCAAGCTCCGGTTCGTCATCGGAACCCCCGACTCGGAACATCTCCACCTCGTCGTCCTTCCGCATCGCATCCGACTGAAGCGCCGCGTAAACCTTGTCGCCTAGCCGGAACTCCGCCTTAATCCGGAACGTTTGCTCCTCTCCGTCTTCGCCGTAAAGGACGACGGAAGGACCAAATGCGGATTGAAGGCGATGGAGCGGAATCGGAACTTCGCGATCGCTTTCGGGCATCAGTTGTCTTCCTCCATCTCGCCAAGCAGCGTATTGAAGGTTTCTTCCACCATGCTCCATTCTTCTTCGTCTTCGATCGTATACAGCTTCAGGTCGTCGCCGTCTTCTTCGTAGCGGAAAGCGTAGACTTCGTCTTCGTCCTGGCTGTCGCCGCCTTCAAGTGGGACGACCATCATATATTTCTGATCGGAACCGTCGACTTCGAACTTCATGATGACTTCGAATTCCTCTTCGTTGCCTTCTTCATCCGGAATATAAATGATTTCCGGCTCTTCGTACTGCAGATCGTCATTAGCCATCGTAACCCTCACCTTTTCGTTTTAGAATCGAGATAGTTTTGCAATATGAGCGTAGCGGCCATCTTGTCAATTACCTGCTTGCGCTTCTTGCGGCTGACATCCGCTTCAAGAAGTGTCCGTTCAGCGGATACCGTCGTCAACCGTTCATCCCAAAGGTGAACTGGCAAACCAAGCTTCTGCCGAAGCTGCTCGGCGAACGCAATGCTGATCTCGCCCCGCGGGCCGATCGAACCGTTCATGTTCTTGGGCAGACCGACAACGACCTCAGACACCTCGTATTCCTTGACCAACTCCGCAATCCGGTCCAATTCGCCGCCGTCCCTGCGTCGTTCCACCGTTTCCTTGCCCTGCGCCGTCCATCCGAACGCATCGCTGACCGCAACGCCGATGTTGCGGTCGCCGTAATCCAACCCCATCGTTCTCATCTTGTCCGGCTCCCGTTTCCTTATTGTTTCTTGTTGTTCAAATAGAACCGAACCAGCTCTTCGATGAGTTCATCGCGTTCCTTCTTGCGAATCAAGCTTCTGGCGTGTTGTGCCGCGGAATGTACGCGGGGTCACCGGACAGCAAATACCCGACGATTTGGTTGATCGGATTATATTCTTTCTCAAGCAAGGCTTCATATACGGTGTGCAAAATATCTTGAGAAGAAGTATCCGGATCTTCCGCTTTTACGTCAAATTTCATCGTTTTGTCCATGGAACTCATCGCCAGCACCTCGCTTTTCCAAACCGAAGTTCGGTGAGATTTACAATTCCTATCATATCATATTTGCTTGAGAAAGAACCAGTTCTTCCGCAAGTTTGAGCGCGTCGTCAAGCTTGCTTGCGTCCTTGCCGCCGGCTTGCGCCATATCCGGCCGGCCGCCTCCGCCTCCGCCGCAAACGGCAGCCGCTTCCTTCACCAGCTTGCCCGCATGCAGCCCTTTCTTCACCAGGTCCTGCGAGACGGACGCGACAAGGTTCACCTTGTCATCCTGCGCGGCTCCAAGCACGATGACCGACGACGGAAGCTTCGCCTTCAGCTCGTCGACGATGCCGCGCAGCGCGTCCATCGACGGCGCGCTTACTTTGGCCGTCAGAACGGTAACGCCGCCCACAGTCTTCGCCTTGGACTCGAGCGAGCCGGCTTCGATGCGGGAGAGCTTCGCTTGCAGCGACTCGTTCTCGCGGGAAAGCTCCTTCGTTTGCGCGAACAACGCTTCAATGCGCTTCGGCACGTCGGCCTGATTCGACTTCAGCAGCGCGGCCGCTTTTTTCAGCAGGTCGAGCTGGCTTTCCGAATATTCGTAGGCATGCCGGCCCGTAACCGCTTCGATGCGGCGTACGCCGGAGCCGATGCCGCTTTCGCTGACCAGCTTGAACAATCCGATCTGTGCCGTATTGCCGACGTGGCAGCCGCCGCACAGCTCGATGCTGTAATCCCCGACCTGCACGACGCGGACGATATCGCCGTACTTTTCGCCGAACAACGCCATCGCGCCCATTGCCTTCGCTTCCGCGATCGGCATGCTTTCGATCGTCACATCCGTTCCGAGCCAGATTTGCTCGTTGACGCGGCGCTCGATGTCAAGCAGCTCTTCCGGCGTAATGGAGCCGAAATGCGAGAAGTCGAAGCGCAGCCGTTCCGGCTCGACAAGCGAACCCGCTTGGTTGACGTGCGTGCCGAGCACTTCCTTCAGCGCTTTGTGCAGCAAATGCGTAGCCGTATGGTTCTTGACCGTATCGGCGCGCAATGCGCGGTCGACGGATGCCGTAACGGTGCTGCCGGTCTTGACCGTGCCGCTCGTTACGACGGCGCGGTGTACGGATTGTCCGTGCGGCGCTTTCGTGACGTCCTGGACGGAGAGCTCGAAGCCTGCGCCCTTGATCGTGCCGCGGTCGCCGATCTGACCGCCGCTTTCCGCATAGAACGGAGTACGGTCGAGCAGCACGAACACCTCGCTGCCTTCCGAAGCTTCTTCCGCAAGCGCCTCGTCTTTCACGATAGCCGTAATCGTCGATTCCGATACCAAATCATTATAGCCAACAAACTCGCTTTTAACCGTAAATTCGGCCAGCGGACCGCCTTGCACCTTCATGCTGCCCGACTCTTGACGGGCGGCGCGGGCTCGTTCCCGCTGCGCTTCCATCGCCGCGTCGAAGCCTTCCTTGTCGACCGTCATGCCGTTCTCCGCGGCAAAATCCTCGGTCAGGTCAAACGGGAAGCCGTAAGTGTCGTACAGCTTGAACGCGTCGTCGCCGCCGATAACCGAAACGCCCGTTTCCTTCGCGGACGCAACCAGGTCGGACAGCATCGCGAGGCCGTCGGACAACGTTTCGTGGAAGCGCTCCTCCTCCGTGCGGATGACGCGTTCGATAAATTCGGCTTTCTCCACCACTTCGTTGTAATAGACGCCCATGATTTCGCCTACGACCCCCGTCAGGCTGTACAAGAACGGACGGTCGATGCCAATCGTCTTGCCGTAGCGCACCGCGCGGCGGAGCAAGCGGCGGATAATGTAGCCGCGTCCTTCGTTCGACGGAAGCACGCCGTCGCCGACGGCGAATACGACCGTGCGGATATGGTCGGCGATGACTTTAAGCGCGACGTCGTCTTCGGTTTTCGCGCCGTATTGGACGCCGGCAATCTCGCAGGTGCGGCCGATGATCGGCTGGAACAGGTCGGTATCGAAGTTCGAATCCACGTCTTGAAGGATGGATGCGAAGCGCTCGAGGCCCGCGCCCGTATCGATGTTTTTGTTCGGAAGCGGCGTGTAGCTGCCGTCCTTATTATGGTTGAATTGCGAGAATACGAGGTTCCACACTTCGAGGAACCGCTCGTTCTCCCCGCCCGGCCAGCATTCCGGATCGTTCAGATCGCCGTACTTGTCGCCGCGGTCGTAAAAAATTTCCGTACAAGGTCCGCAAGGGCCTTCGCCGATATCCCAGAAATTGTCCTCCAGCTTATAGATGCGCGACGCCGGGAGGCCGATTTTTTCGTTCCAAAGCTTGTACGCTTCTTCGTCTTCCGGATATACCGTAACGGACAACCGCTCCGGATCGAAGCCGATCCATTCTTTGCTCGTCAGAAACTCCCACGCCCATGTGATCGCTTCTTCCTTGAAATAATCGCCGATGGAGAAATTGCCCAGCATTTCGAAAAACGTATGGTGCCGGCGCGTCTTGCCGACGTTTTCGATGTCGTTCGTACGGATGCACTTTTGCGAGTTTGTGATGCGCGGATTGTCCGGAACGACCCGTCCGTCGAAATAAGGCTTAAGCGGTGCCATCCCCGCGTTGATCCACAGCAGCGACGGGTCGTTGTGCGGAACAAGCGAGGCGCTTGGTTCGATATGATGCCCTTTGCTCTCGAAAAAAGCGAGCCATTTCGCGCGAATTTCACTTGCTTTCATTTCTAAACCCCTCCAAGTTCTGATAAAAATAATAAAGTCCCTGTCAAAATGACAGGGACGAAACGTTAAATCGCGGTACCACCCTGGTTACCGGCTAGCGGTATGCCGTCATTTCGGACAGCAAACGAAGCCAATCTCCTTGTACGGACGATAACGGGTCCCGCCGGCGAAGTTCGTTCGCGCTCCGAAATTAGCTTCGGCCTTCCTTCGTCATGACCGCCCTTCCAGCCGACGCAGAACCGCCGAACGGCGGAACATGCGAGGAGGCGTTCTCTCTGCTTGACGGGCTAAGGCGTACTTGGATTTCATCATCGCTTATAGCCTATGATCGGATACAATCGGATACCGATACTCATACCTTCATCCAATTATAGTTAAAGCGAAATCCATTGTCAAATGGTTTTGCGGCGGACATAATAGGCGAACAGATGCTGAACGATGACTTTCAGCGCCGCGAATATCGGCACCGCCATAATCATCCCTACGACGCCCGCAAGCTCTCCTCCGACCAGCAGCGCAAAAATAATCGACAGCGGATGCATGTGAAGGGTGCGTCCGACGATTTGCGGCGATACGACGTTGCTCTCCAAGATTTGGCAGGCGGTGTTGATGATCACGACCAAAACGACCATTTTGAGGGATACGGTCGAAGCGACGACAATGGCCGGAGCGGCCCCGAAGAACGGCCCCAAATACGGAATAATGTTTGTAATCGCCACGACTCCGGCGAGCAGGAGCGGATACGGGATGCCGATGATTTCGTAGCCGATGTAGGCCAGCACCCCTACTACGATGCAGACGATAAATTGTCCGCGGATATAATTTCCGAGCGCTTCGTCGATGTCCTTCATCATCCGCACGACGTTTTTCCGGTGGGATTTGGGGACGTACGTAATGACGGCCCGCTCGAACACTTCGAAATCTTTCAAAATGTAAAACGCCAGAAACGGGATAATAAACGCGATGAACACGGCGTTGACGACGGCGCCGAGATTGTTGATGAACGCGGTCAGCGTCGCCGTTATTTGCTTCTCGAGAGCGGCCAGAGCTTTGTTAAGTCCCGACCTGACGCTTTCCGGCAGGAACGAATTATTCAGGTCGGTCACAAGGCTTTCGGCCCGCATCGTCAGCTCCGGCACATGGTGATTGAGCTGCTCGATCTGTTCCAGAAACATCGGTATCATATTGACGATAATGACGGTAAGGGCCGCCAAAAAGACGGCATATATGAGGAGCACCGCCACTGTCCGCGGCACTTTCCGCTCGTGAAGCAAGGTTACGACCGGGTTGAGGACGTAGGAAATGATCATCGCGATTAGAAACGGGGCCAGCACGGCCTTCAAGAACGCGTATATATGTATAAAGACCGGCTTGACCTGAAGCAGCAAATAAACGGCCAGCAGGCCCAATATGAAATAGACCAGCCATGTGAACAGCCGGCTCTTCGTGAACCGCTCCACCGATGTTCACCTCTTTGCGCAGCATAATTACGGTATAGTTACTCCGCCGTATCTCGTACAGTATATGTACAAGCATGGCGTTCAATACCTCCCCCCTCTAGGGACCAAGGGTATGCACCCTCTGGACACCGGCTTACACCACCCCCCACCCCCTCCTGAGGAGGGGGCTCCAAGGGGCTCGTCCCTCTGGACACCCCAAATCAGCGTGCCTGCTACGCGGCCGTCTTCGACAATCGGCCTGAGCTAACCCCGCTTGTCCTGACGGACAAAGCTTTACTTCTTGCTGCTTGCAAACGCCTGCTAACGATTCATTTATTGCTATGGCAATTCCAGTCTGTAAATAGATGCAGCTTTTTAAATACGTTTTCTTGATCAATAGGCATATTGTTTTCAATCCACCAATTTAACACTCCAAGGACGGCTCCAACATAGCCTTCTATAGCAATTTGCAATTCAATCGAGTTGTCCTCGAACGAATAAATTTCAATCATGTGCTGCTTAATGCCCAATCCCATCTCTCTTCGTAACAAATTCCTCAATGAATCCCTTTCCTCGGCTAGAAGCTGCGAGAACAATTTTTTATGTTTTGCTGCTATTGAAAATAGCTCTTGAAAACTTTCAGACGGAGTAAGCCGGCCTCCGGCGAAATTAAACTCATCCTCGGCAATTTGCCTTAGCGCATGTGAAAGCAGGTCAAACTTGTCATTAAAATGAGTATAAAACGTGGTTCTATGTACCATGGCTAAATCACAAATTTGCTTCACGGTTATGGTTTCAAAAGGGTGTTTTTCCATTAACCCCAATAATGCATCGTAAAGAAGCTTATGAGTTCTTCTCACCCGCAAGTCTTCTCTCGTTTGGTTATCCAAGACAATTCCCTCTTTCTGTATCGTTTTTCGACATATTGATGATTTTATCGGTTGTTTCATTTCATTCTACACCATAATATTTAAACTATAAATACACGTTATATATACATGTGTAGAAAAAAGGAGTGGAATTATGGCTAACTTAAGTGCAGATCATCAACTTACTGCGGTTGAACGACAATTACTCCAAAATGCCGCTGAGCTGGTTCCTTATCTTCAAAACTATGCAACTAAAATCGATGAAGACCGGCATATTCCGGATGAGGTTATTCAGAGAGTTTCGGAGGCAGGGCTTTTTAAGCTCGGCACATTAAAAAAGTATGGCGGTCATGAAGTTAGTATCCGTGCAATGGTCGAAATTATTTCCGAAGTTGCGAAAGGAAACGGTTCTGTCGGATGGGTCGTTCAAATCATAAACGGAAATAATTACACCGCTTCGTTGTCCTTACCTTCCGAGGTTTTGGATTCTGTCTTTAATCAGGATGAGGAAGTGCGTTTCTGTTCTGTATTAGGGCCGCGTAAAGCGGTTATGAACAAAGTAGAGGGAGGCTATTTTGTAGAGGAAGGCTTTTGGGGATTTGGTTCCGGTTCCAAACATGCCACCCATGCATTATTAAACCTGTTGGATGCGGAGTCCATGCAAGAAAGCAAGGGATTTATGCTGGCCGTTGTACCGATGAGTGAAGTAACAATTGTTGATGATTGGTATACGATGAGTCTCAAAGGATCGGCAAGTAATAGCTTGAAAATGAAAAATGTATTTATTCCTGAACAATTTGTAGTCCGCCAGGACATGATTGATATGGATTCTTCACCTGTAGAATTAAAGGGACTTGACAGGTATAAACCTTATGTAAATGTTATCAGTGCCATAACGACAGGGATAAGCGCTATTCTCGGACTTGCCAGAGGGGCAGTGGAGTATTTCGTCGAAAAAGCGCCTCATAAAGGGATTACAATGACTATCCATACTTCTCAAGCGAATGTTGGTCATATTCAGTATAAAGTAGGACTTGCAGCCATGAAGGTTGAATCCGCCCACCTCCATATTAGTCGAACGATTGATAATTTAGAGTATCATGTTCAGAGCGGAGAAAAATTCACCTTAAAAGAATTTGCTCAACTCCAGACGGATATCGCTTATGCGGCTATGTTGTGTTGGGAAGCAGTAGATATGCTAATGGCAGAAAGCGGAGGAAGCGTCATTGCCGATTCCAACCGCTTGTCTGGAATATTCCGCGACATTAGAGGCGGGGCTAACCATGCGCTTACTACAGCCTCAACCGGACTGGAGCTATACGGTAGAGTGCTGATGGGCTTACCTCCGCAACATATGATAACGCTTGGTGCAGCAGCGCATTTTGTAAAATAAACGGGTGCGGAGGAGCGGCAAATGAGAAAAATAACGATCATATCCGGAAGCCCAAACGAAAGATCCCGAATAAACGGTGTAATCAATTATGCGAAATCAAAACTGGAACAAAACGGATTCGATGCGACGGTTATTGACGTACCTTCACTGCCTGCGGAAGATTTAATACACGCCAATTTTAACAGTAAGCCTATACGGGCTGCGCATGCAAAAGTTGAAGAAGCGGCGGGCATTATTATTGCAAGTCCCGTATATAAAACAACTTATACCGGGGTTCTCAAAACCTACATTGATTTATTGCCCCAAAAAGGCTTTAAAGATAAAATCGCAGCTGCCTTCTTTGTAGGAGGAACCGTTTCACATTTGCTTTCAATAGACTATGCACTAAAACCTCTATTGGCGTCTATGGGAACGAAATGTTTTGCCGAAAATGTATTTGCGGCAGATAACCAAATCGAGCGTATTGAAGACAACGAACAAAAGATACGTTTTCAATTAGCGGATGAAGTAAAACAACGAATTGACGCTTCTGTTTTGGACATGATTGCTTATTGCACGCATTAACTAAAAAAGCCGGCAGCCGCTTTCGACGAAGCAGCTTGCCGGCCTCTTTTAAACTTCACTAATTGGCGTGAACTTCTGGCATATCGATGTCGTCGTCAAAGAACAAGTCGTCGAGCGAGCTTAACGTGCCGTCTTCTTCCACCTGGTAGACCGACATTTTATCCCCGCTGACCGTTAGCTCGATGAAGCAGCCCCAGCAGTAAAACTGGTGGGAACCGATTTTCCCGATATCTTTCGAATTGCAATTAGGACATCTCATCATCATCTAACATTTCTCCTATCGTTCGAATTGGAAGCTGCGACCGGCTCCAATTCCGCTTCACTGACAGCAGGAACAATAATCGCGTCTTCCCCGAGCAGCACGGCATCCGGATCCTCCGGAGCCCGCAGCCATCTGCGCCCCTCCATCAAATCGGACACGAACCCGTCCGTAAGCTCATAACCTATTATCTGTGTACCCTGATGCGGGTAAAAATAAACATCCGACACGCGCCCGAGTTGAACGCCTTGCACCGTCACGACAGGCATGTCCTTTATCCGGACTACCCCTGTCAGGAAAGAGCGCAATATATCCGACGCCCTGACGACCTGCACGGCATCGGCTTCCGCGATAAATACCGCATCCTCGCCGCAAGTCATCACCGCGTTCCAGGGCACGACCTTCGCATGGCGGGACATCAGCCCGCTTCTTTCCATGATCAGGCCGACAAGCCGCCATCGCTCGTCGAACCACGCGTCCTTGACCTTTCCCATCCGCTTTCCGTTCTTCATGACAAATACGGGGAGACCGATCAGCTGCTGAAGTTTAATCATGCTTAAACCGGGAAGCCTCCTTGAGGGCGAAGCTTGTCCGGTCAAGCAGCGCATGCAGACCGCGGTTGCGGGCCGGTGACGCTTTATGCCTGTTGCCGGAAGCTTTGCTAAATAGTACGGACGCGTCTGACGATGGTTGCAACGATTTGAGCCGCGTCCTTTATTTCCTCCTCAGTATTTCCCAATCCGAAGCTAAACCGTACGGCCGAATTGAGCCTTTCTTCCGAAAGCTCCATCGCCTTAAGCACATGGGAGCGTTCAAGCGACCCCGACGTGCAGGCGGAGCCGCTGGACGCGGCGATTCCCGCCATATCCAGATTCATGAGCATCGTTTCCGTATCCGTTCCAAGAAAGCTGATATTCGCGATGTTCGGAAGCCTCGTTTCGGGATGGCCGTTCACCGCGATGCCGTCTTGACCCAGTTCGCCGATAAGGCTCTCTATCCATATAGTACGAAGCTTATCCAAAAAAGGTTGCTTGACATCCCGCTCGTTTACACAAATTTCAACGGCTTTTGCAAATCCGACGATTCCCGCGACGTTCTCCGTTCCCGCCCGGCGCTTGCGCTCCTGCGACCCGCCGTGCTGCTGCGGAACAAACGGCGCTCCCGTCCGCAGGTACATCGCCCCCACGCCTTGCGGCCCGTTAATTTTATGAGCGGAGAAGCTCATGAAATCAACGGGCATCTCGTCTAGCCGGTACTCGAATGTTCCCAGCGATTGAACGGCGTCCACATGAAAAAGCGCCCCTGCGGCCTTTGCCAGCTCGCCGATCGCGGCGATAGGCTGCAAGGTGCCTACTTCGTTGTTGCCGTGCATGACGGAGATAAGTCCGGTCGCCGGCGTTATGGCCGCTTTCACCGTTTCCGGGGAAAGCGTTCCGCGCTCGTCGACGGGCAGAACGGACAGCCGGAACCCTTCGCTCTTCAGCCATTCGCAAGTATGAAGGACGGCATGATGCTCGATTGCGGATGTAATGATATGGTTTTTCCCTTGTTTGCGCATTGCGTATGCCGCGCCGATCAGCGCGGCGTTATCGCTTTCCGTGCCTCCCGACGTGAATACGAGCTCGGACGGCTTGCAGCCGATCGCGGCCGCAATCCGGTCGCGGGATCGCGTCACAAGCTGCTTGGCCGCTCTTCCGTAAGCGTGCATGCTGGACGGGTTCCCTCCGGGACCCTGCATCACTTCAAGCATCGCCTGCGCTACGTCCGGATGCATCGGCGTCGTCGCCGCATGGTCGAAATAATAAGTTTTCATCGCGCTAACCCTCTTTAAATGTAGAACATATAGCTGTCCATTTCGGAATCCGATTTGTAATTGATCAAATCCGCCAGCGTCGTATTGTCGAGTACGACCGCAATGCTGTCGCGTATGCGCAGCCACAGGTCGCGTTTCGCCGGATCGTCCTCTTCCTCGAAATCAACCGGGGAGATCGGACCTTCCAAAATGCGGATAATATCGCCTGCCGTAATTTGCTCCGGCTCCTTCGACAGCACGTAGCCGCCGTACGCGCCACGGATGCTTTTGACCAGACCGGCATTGCGCAGCGGCGCGACAAGCTGCTCCAGATAGTGTTCGGAGAGCTGGTTGCGTTCGGCGATGCTTTTAAGCGAGACGGGCCCTTCCCCGAATTTGGTCGCAAGCTCCATCATAATCGTTAGACCGTAACGGCCTTTCGTTGAAATTTTCAAAAACGTGCACCTCTTTCTAATTGTAAAGAAATCTTTCGTTTGGGAAATGCTTCCGATCTTTCGTTCGCTGCTTATGTCAAAAAAACGTTAAGCTTATAAATCAAGGTATTCCCATATCAGTCCTATGTTAACATATACCGATGGCGCCGTGTCAAAAAAGGCGGTTCGAATTCATGAAAAAGTTTTCGCACTGTGGTACAATGATGGAATCTTTATATTAAGGATAAGCTAAGTCAGGCGGTGATTATAGATGAGTAAATCAAATGCGGAGACGCGCGTTGTCGTCGGCATGTCCGGCGGCGTCGATTCGTCCGTCGCGGCATTGCTGCTGAAGCGGCAAGGATACGACGTCGTGGGCATTTTTATGAAAAACTGGGACGACACCGACGAATTCGGAGTGTGCAGCGCCGAGGAGGATGCGGAAGACGTCCGCCGCGTCTGCGACCAGATCGGCATCCCGTACTATACGGTCAATTTCGAGAAGCAGTACTACGACAAGGTATTTACCTACTTTCTCGACGAATACAAGCGCGGCCGGACGCCTAACCCGGACGTCATGTGCAACCGGGAAATCAAGTTCGGCGATTTTCTGAAAACCGCGCTTGAGCTTGGCGCCGATTATTTGGCGACAGGGCATTACGCCCGTCTGGCCGATGCGGAAGACGGCAGCAAGCAGCTGCTTCGGGGCGTAGACAACAATAAAGACCAAACCTATTTCCTCAGCGCGCTCAACCAAGGGCAGCTGGCGAAAGCAATGTTCCCGATCGGGCATTTGCCCAAGCCCGAAGTTCGCCGCATTGCGGAAGAAGCCGGTCTGTACACCGCAAAGAAAAAGGACAGCACGGGCATCTGCTTTATCGGCGAGCGCAATTTCAGAACGTTCCTGAGCAGCTATCTGCCTGCGCAGCCGGGCGATATGGTCGATATTCGTACCGGCGAGGTGAAGGGCCGGCACGACGGCTTGATGTATTATACGCTCGGTCAGCGCCAAGGGCTGGGCATCGGCGGCTCCGGCACAGGGGAACCTTGGTTCGTTGCGGGAAAGGACCTCGAAAACAACCGGCTCCTCGTCGTTCAAGGCGAGCGGCATCCAAGCCTTTATTCCAGCGGGCTTAAAGCAACCGGCATGAACTGGATTCCGGCCGCGCAGCCGGACGGTCCTGTCCGCTGCACGGCGAAGTTCCGGTACCGCCAGCAGGATCAAGGCGTTACCGTAACGCTGAACGGCGACGGCACGGCGGATATCGCCTTCGATCGGCCGCAGAAGGCCGTTACGCCGGGGCAAGCCGTAGTCCTGTACGACGGCGACGTCTGCCTCGGCGGGGGCACGATCGACGTTGTGCACCCGGTCGACGAAGCCGCTTTTGCGGCGGTGACCGGACGTTAAGCGCGCCCGCTCCTAGAGTGTAAAGGCTTCATCGCACCTTTGAGCCAAAAACGATGAAGCCTCCGCAAGTCGAATATAAGAGCCGGTGCGATGCATTATTGCATCCATCCCGGGAATCCAAAACAAAACGGCATCGAAGCGAAAGCAACTTCGATGCCGTTTTTATTTTTTCCGACCGTGTCCGCGCGGGCGGACGCGGGCAGCAATGTTACTATCATCCCGCTCAACCGCCGCCTTCGGCGGCTGTCTCTCCGCGGTTCCGTTCGTTGCGGCGTATCCCGATCCGGGATATGCGCAAATGGTCCGTCTCCTCGACGATAAACACGATCCCGTCGCCGTAGCGTGCCGTCTGGCGCTCCGCCGGCGGCATTTCGATGCGGGAATACAGCCAGCCTCCGATCGTATCGAAATCGTCGCTGGAAATATCCAGACCGAAAAAGCTGTTCACTTCCTCGATTAACATCAGGCCGCTGACGGAATAGCTTCCGTCCTCCCGTTTTTCGATAATCGGCCGCTCTTCGTCGAATTCGTCCTGAATTTCGCCTACGATCTCCTCCATAATATCTTCGAGCGTCACAAGCCCGGACGTTCCGCCGTATTCGTCGATCAGAATCGCAAGCTGCGTTTTTTTCTTCTGCATCAGCTTCAGCAGCATGCTGATCGGCATCGATTCCGGCACCGAGGTGACCGGCCTCGCGATTTGCCTGATATCTTGCAAGCTCCGGCTCGTATCCTTCAGCAAATCTTTTATATGAATAAATCCGATTATATTGTCCTTGTCTTGCTCGCATACCGGGTAACGGGTCCGCATATGCTCCAGCGCAATCCGCTTGTTCTCTTCCATCGTCAAATTGGTGTACAAACAGATCATTTCCGTACGGGGGATCATAATTTCGCGCGAATTCGTCTCGGCAAACTCAAAAATATTGTCCACGAGCATGTATTCGGTATTATCGATATGTCCGCTCTTATGGCTTTCCTCCATAAGGAGGCGGATTTCTTCTTCGGTATGGGCCGTATCCCGTTCGGAGGCGGGCGTAATGCCCAGCAGCAGAACGAATCGGTTGGCCAGGCCGTTCAACACCCATATAAAGGGATACATAAGCTTATGGAACCAGACAAGCGGAACCGCCGTAAGCAGCGTCACGGTTTCGGCTTTGCGGATCGCAATGCTTTTGGGCGCAAGTTCGCCGAGGACGATGTGGAGGATCGTAATCATAGTAAACGCGATAATAAACGAAACGGAATGGACAACAACTTCGCTGCGGGCGCCGGCCCATATAAAAAAAGGCTCGATGACGTTCGCGATCGCCGCTTCGCCGATCCAGCCAAGGCCAAGGGAAGCGATCGTGATGCCGAGCTGGCACGCCGATAAATAGGCATCCAGATTTCCGGTCAGATGAGCGGCGAACCGGGCTTTGGCGTTGCCCTCCGAGACAAGCGAGTCGATTCGGCTGCCGCGGACTTTAACCATGGCGAACTCCGCGGCGACAAAAAAACCGTTCATAAAAACAAGAAACAAAACCAATGCCAATTGAAGCGCTAACGGTAAAGGATCAATCAAGCAATCCCTGCCAGCCGGACAGCCGTCCGGCGGCAGGCGCACCTCCTTTAAAAGTTAGTTCTGACGGAAGAAGTTGGAGTAATTCAGTTTATTCGCCAACGCCCCATCTGTATGCACCTATCTTTACATAAGCGATAAATCGTTCGAAGAGAAGTGCTGCGAACGGCGGCTAATGTTCATAAATCCGCTACGTTTTCCTCATGTTATTTTCAGCTTTGCATGCTTTCAATCTGTTATAATTGCTTACAGCGCTCACAAAACTAAGCGAACGCTTCCGAAGCGAGTTTTGTTCGAAGCCGCTCAAGAAGTAACGCTCACAAAACTAAGCGAACGCTTCCGAAGCGAGTTTTGTTCGGAGCCGCTCAAGAAGTAACGCTCACAAAACTAAGCGAATGCTTCCGAAGCGAGTTTTGTTCGAAGCCGCTCAAGAAGTAACGCTCACAAAACTAAGCGAATGCTTCCGAAGCGAGTTTTGTTCGAAGCCGCTCAAGAAGTAACGCTCACAAAACTTTTAGGAGGAAAAACATTGAAACGTATTCTCATCATCGCGCTTATGCTGTTGTTTGCCGTACCCGGCTTGGCTTCGGCACACTCCTATATGGAGCAATCGACGCCCGCCAAGGACGAAACGGTTGCCGCTTCCCCCGACCAAATTACGATGACTTTCAATACCGATATCGAGAAGCTGAGCAGCTTCAAGCTTTATAATGAAGCGGGCGAAGAAATGCCCGTAAGCGGCATTTCCGTTAACGGAGCCGAGCTGAGCGGAACCGTCGCGGAGCCGCTTGCAAACGGAGCTTACACCGTCAAGTGGGTCATTATCGGCGAAGACGGCCATACGGTGAACGGGGAGTATGCCTTTACCGTCGCCGCCGAGGAACAGGCCGCTTCTCCATCGCCCGCCGCTTCGGAAACCGCGACTCCGGAAGCCTCCGTCGAACCGACGGCGACGCCGGCACAAAGCGCAGCCCCGGACCAAGCCGATAACGGCAGCGCAAATGCGGAAACGAATAACCCGAACATGGGCGCGGCGATCGCGATAGGCGTCATCATCATCGTGGCGGCCATTATTCTCATTTTGAGGAGCCGTAAAAAATGATCTATGTCAGCGAGGCATTATTGTATATTTGCTTCGCCCTTTTGACGGGCACTTTTATTATCCGGACAGTGCCGGAACGGCTGAGGCCGGACATCCGCGTCGGCAACGGCGTGCTTCTCGTTTGCGCCTTGGCCGTTCCGGTCTTGTCCTTTGTGCCTATACATAATACGGCCGTTATTTTTGCCCGCGATTTCGACATGCCGTATTTTACGATATTACGGCAGGTATTGTCCGACATCGACGCCGGCAAAGCATGGCTATGGACGTTGATCGGTTCATTGGGGCTTGCGGCGCTGCTAGCGCTTAAATCGTTCCGGGACGACAAACATATGCCCAAGGTCGGCTTGTTCATTACGTTTTTATTGATCGTTTGGCTCGGATACGCAAGCCATTCGGCTTCGCTTTACGGGATGAAAGGCGTTATCGTACATAGCGCGCATTTTTTGGCGGTTGCCGTTTGGATCGGCATTTTGTTCGTTGCAAGCTGGTTTTCCCGCAACGGCGAGAACTGGCCGGCATTCGTACGGTGGTTCTCGCCGGTCGCGATCGTCTGCGTACTGATCAGCATCTCGGCCGGGCTTATTCTGATGTCCTTTACGACGCCCCAATACGTCCAATCCTGGATCCTTCCGTACGGCCAAATGCTGCTGATCAAGCATCTGCTTCTTTTGCCGCTGCTGTTGTTCGCTTATACGAACGGGTTCGGCTACCGCCTCAAGCTGCTCCGTAACGAGTCGTTCAACCCGCGGCCGTGGATCCGCGCCGAAAGCTTGTTTGCGCTCCTGGTCTTGATCGCGACGGGCATATTGGGACAGCAGACGCCGCCGCACGACGTGAGTGAAACGCTGCAATCGGTTTCGCCTTCGCCGGTCTTTACCGCGATTTATAAAGGCAGCTTCAGCCCGGATATAAAGCTGGCGCTCCATCTGCCGCCCGAAAGCTTGCTGTTGCTCGCCGCCGCTATTGTAATGGCAGCAGGCTTGATAAGCATGTACCGCGGCAACCGGTTAAAGCTCGCCTTCGCCATGGGCGTTCTCGTTACGCTGTTCGGCTATTTCGGCCTTATGTTTGCAATTGCCTAACTTCAATCGAAACAAAAAATCCCGCATCCGGTTCGATGCGGGACTTTTGTTTCGACGTACATCTGAAAATTACGAATACGGCTCCATTGCGTTTCAAACGGGACTAGGTCTCATTCGATCGGAAACCTCTTCCTATGGCCTACTCTTCTATGCCGCGATATTATTTGGATACCGCGAAGGCAAGTATAACAAGCCCCCACAACAGCAGGCTGATCGGCAGTCCGTGTACAATCCCTTTAAACATATCGTCATTCCTCCGGCTCTATTAGATCCTTATTGCAACCTTAAGGAACGATCGTAAGCCACTACTTCTATCCTAACCGAAAAATCGTTCCGTATATGTATATCGGCCCGAAGTTCCGGTTCTTTAATACCATATTCGAAATTTATTGGAAACTTTTCAACATTTTCAAGGACCAAAAGCACCGCCGCCGTAATCAACGCCAAAAAACCGCCCTTCGCCAATTGGCGGAAAGACGGTTTCTCAAACGAACCAAAAGAATCTGGAGCCGCGTCCGGCCGCATCATTTCGGACGGTTGTTCCTCCGCCGCTCCTGATTTAGCCGGATTTTGCTTTCGGTGCCCTGCTCGGTCGCCCGGTAAAAAACCGCTCCCTCCAACCGCTCCGGCAAGTACGACTGCTCGACATAATGGCCCGGATAATCGTGCGGGTATTTGTAGCCCGAATGACCCAGCTGCTCGGCTCCTTTGTAATGGGTGTCCCGCAAATGAAGCGGAACCTCCGCCGCGCCCCCGCTTTCGATCGCGTTCATGGCGTTGCCGATCGCGAGCGCGACGGCGTTGGATTTTGGACTTTCCACCGCAAACAAGATCGCTTGCGCAATATTGTATTTCGCTTCCGGAAAGCCGATTTTGTGGTAGGCGTCCATCGCCGTAACGGCCTGCACCATCGCCTGCGGATTGGCCATGCCGATATCTTCGCTGCAAGCCACGATCAAGCGGCGCAAAAATACCATCGGGTCCATCCCCAGCTTCTCGACCGCGTACAAAAACCAATACAGCGCCGCATCGCTCGAACCGCGGATGCTTTTATGAAAGGCCGAAAGCACGTCGTACTGCGTCGACTCGTCGGCTCTTACCGCCCGGTTGCGGATCGATTCCTGCGCGACCTCCATCGTAATGCGGACCGAGCCGTCAGGCTCGGACGGCGTCGTGACGGCGGCCAGCTCCAGCGCGTTTAACGCTCTCCTTATATCGCCGCCGGCCATCGCCGCAATATGCTCCAGCGCTTCCTCGTCCGCATGGATCGTCAAAAACCCGAGCCCGCGCTCCTTGTCCGCCAGAGCCCGCTTCATTGCCTCAAGGGCGTGCCGCTTCGTCAGCGGCTCCAGCTGGAACAGCGTCGAGCGGCTTAGCAGCGCCCCGTTTACATGATGGAACGGGTTCTCCGTCGTCGCTCCGATAAAGATAATGATGCCTTGTTCCACGGCCGGCAGCAGCGCATCCTGCCTCGACGTGTTGAACCGGTGCACCTCGTCCAGAAACAAAATCGTCTTCGTCCCGTACATCGACTTGTTCATCTTCGCCCGGTCGATCACCTCGCGCACGTCCTTGACGGAAGCATCCACCGCATTCAGCTTGACGAATTCTCCGGCCGTCCTCTTGGAAATGATGTGCGCGAGCGTCGTTTTGCCGCAGCCCGGAGGGCCGTAAAGCAAAATAGACGACACCTGGTCGCCTTCAATCGCCCTTCGCAGCAGCTTGCCCGGCCCGACGACATGCTCCTGCCCGATATATTCGTCCAGATTGTTCGGACGCATCCGGTCCGCAAGCAATGTTGCCCTTGGCTTCTCCGCTTCCTGATACGTAAACAAATCCATCTTAACCACGCAGCCTCGTTGTTTTACTTCATTAAATCATAACACATCGTACACTTGTTCGCCACTGTAAGCTCCACCGTTCCGCCTAAACAACAATAGGTCTTTATGCCTAGTTCTATGGAATTATTTAAATGCGCAAATGTTGCGCCGATAATGGTAATAGTCATATTTTACCTGTAAAGGAGAAACCTAATAACATCTTTGTGCTCAGTCTCCGAAGGTAAGTGGCTCTAATTCGAGAGGGAACTTATAAAACAAAAATAGAAAAAGAGAGAGGAGAAAAGGAGCTGCAACCTATTGTTTAAACGAGTGGAAACCGATTGGGAACTGGCCAGATTCAACGACATTTGGACAACCGTATGGAAGGAGAAAGGGTACGAGCTCGAATATTCGGACGAGGTGCTCGAGAGATATGTCGCGATCGCGGGGGACGGCACGATTGCCGGAACCGCGGAGATCAAGCCTTACCGTTTGAACGGAAGCGCCATTAACCGGGTCGCTCCGTTCGCCCGTCACCCGAAAATCGCGGACAACCCGGGCCAGGTAGCCGAAATCGATAAAATGGCCGTCTTGCCCCAATACCGGGGAAAGCTTGTATCCGATCTGCTTTCGTCTGCCGTTTATTGCGCCGAACGGTACCGTTTCCGGTATTTCGTTTCCCTTCTGGAGCCCGTCTTTTTCCGTGCGCTTCGGATCAGCTACCGCGTACCCATGGAGAAAATAGGCGAAAAAACGTATTATAAAGGCGACGACGTCATTCCCGTTATTTTTGAAATGGAGGAGATTTATACGCACAAATCCAAATACGACTGGCTCGTGCCCGCCCGGTTGCCGGAGGCGCTTGCGCCGGCAAGCTTAAACCGGCGGGCTCAATGATATTGATTAGAGAAAAGGTTGGGTGAAATGAACAACGAGTTTATCATTTTGGACAAGCGCAACCGCTTGTTCGTCAAAATTTTATGGGGCCTGCTCGCTCTCGGCATTTTGGCCGACCTAGGGGCGGGAGTCGGCATGGAGCTCGTATTGACGCTTGTCATTGCCGGCACTGCGGCGTGCGGGGTCGCCACTTTTTTGACTTACAAAAAAATAGGGGTCTCTTCGATCAAATATATCGTTCCTTGCATTCTTATGATGCTTGCGGTATTGCTGATCGTTTCCGATCCGAATCCGATCGTGAGCACCTATTTCCTGATTTACGTATTTATGGCCATCATGACGCTGTACGCCGACTATAAGCCCATTATTTTTACCGGCGTTTTGGGGCTGGGCGTCACCGCTTATCTGTTTCTTAATGACGAATACCGCGAGCGGCTGTTCCCCGGCGATTCTTTGCTGTATCTGTTTTTGTACATCATCTTCGCGACGATCGCCTTGTCCGCATCGGCCAAGTTCAGCCAGTCGCTTCAAGCGCAAGTATTGCGCGAGCGAAGCGAAGCGTTAAGCTCCAAACAGCTCGCCGAGCAGCTTGTCGACAAGCTGAAGTCGTCGATTCTAATACTGGACGAGTTCAGCAAAGAGCAAAAGCGCACGGTCGAGGGCGCGGGCGCCATTTCCCGCGATGTAACCGCAACGTTCGGCGAGATGGCCGCATCGATCGAAAAGCAAACGGTAATGGTCGTCGAAGCCGGCGAAGCGATCCATACGATCGACGAAGCGGCGGGACAGTTGGCAGCCGGCTCGGACCAGCTGCAGCGCTACGCCGCGGACACTGCGCTTCTAACTGCGCAAGGCAGCGGCCAGATCGAGACGTTAACGACGGAAGCCGAACGCGTTCACCGCATTATGATGGGAACCGTCGAATTGATGGAACGGCTAAATTCGCAAAACGATCAAGTGGGAACAATCGCCAAATCGATCGGCGAAATATCCGAGCAGACCCATCTGCTCGCGCTTAACGCGGCGATTGAAGCGGCCCGGGCCGGCGAGCAGGGACGCGGCTTCGCCGTCGTCGCCGCCGAAGTCCGTACGCTCGCGGATCACGCGCAAACGGCCTCCAAAGAAATCGCGGCTATTCTTGAAGGCGTCGCTCTCCAAATCGCCGCGGTCAACGAGCAAATTTTGCTTGGACAATCGGCCGTATCCGTCAGCTATGAGGCTACCCGGCAAGTCGAGACCGTCATTCGCCGCATTCACGAAAATACCGCCGTAGTGCAGAAGCAATCGGCCGAAGTGAGCGGCTCGACCTCGAAGCTGGCCGAGCAATATGCGACGATATCGAAAGAAATGACGAATATCGCGGCGACGACGGAGGAAAACATGGCTGCCGTTCAGGAAGTATCCGCCAGCATGGAAAATCAGGACGTCAAAATAAGCCAGCTGGTCGAAGGCTATATGCAGCTCGACCAGCTGGTTAGCGAACTGAAAGAGCTGGTCGACCGGCAAGCCCGTCAAGCCGATTAACCCAAAGCAGCCGGCCCACGGGCCGGCTAACGATTGTTTAGCGTCGAATAGAATAATCTGTTGGTCTGAAAAAAAGAGCTCCTTGCAAGCCGGTCATAGGCTTGAAGGAGCTCTTTTTTGCTAACTATCGAATTGTTGCGCGGTTACGTCAACTCAAACGGAAATGCCGCCTTTTTCCAGCAGATCGCGAACAACGACGCTTACCATAATAAGCCCCGCTACCGGCGGCACAAACGCGTTGCTTGCCGGCGGCTGCTGCGCTTTGCGGATTTCCGGAGCGTTCTCCGGCACGATCCGCTGGGTCACATCCTCGCGCGGCTTCATCGGCTCCTCGTCGGAGAAGACGACCTTCACGCCTTTGCGGATACCGTCCTTCCGAAGCTTCTGGCGCACGACGCGCGCAATCGGGTCCGTGTGCGTCTTGGAAATGTCGGCAACCCGGAATCTCGTCGGGTCCATCTTGTTGGCGGCCCCCATGCTGGATATGACGGGAATGCCGCGCTCCAGGCATTGCTTGATCAGATGAACCTTGTACGAGATCGTATCGGATGCGTCGATCACATAGTCAAGCGGGTAGGCAAACAGCTGCTCGTACGTTTCTTCCGTATAAAACATCCGGAGCGCCACGGCGTCGCACTCCGGATTAATGAGCTTAATCCGGTCGCGCATCAGGTCCGCCTTCGGCTGTCCGACCGTTGTCGTCAACGCGTGGATCTGACGGTTAACGTTCGTAATGTCGACGACGTCCTTGTCGATCAGAATGACGCGGCCGACGCCCGTGCGGGCCAACGCTTCGGCCGCGATGGAGCCGACGCCGCCGATGCCGAGAACGGCGACGGTGCTGCCTTTCATCAGCTCCAGCCCTTCCGGGCCGATCGCCAGCTCCGTGCGTGAAAATTGGTGCAGCATAAGGTTGCGGCCCTCCTAAAAGTTTGGTGAGCGGTACTTCATGAATGACTTCGAGCAAAACTCCCTTAAGAAGCATGCACTTCGTTCGGCGAGCGTTATTTTAACGAATTGCTTCAAGCAAAATAAGCTTTGGGAGCAATCGCCTCGTTATTCTTTCGTTTCGCCGGCGGCCGCGGCTGGCTGCTTCGTCGCCGGGGCCGGCTTCAGCACCGTGCGGATATGAAGCTGCTCCAGCTGGGAAGCTTCGACCGGAGACGGAGCGTCCGTCATCGGATCGGTTGCGTTCGCCGTTTTCGGGAAGGCGATCGTCTCGCGCAGGTTCGTGCGTCCGGCCAGCAGCATGACGAGACGGTCGAAGCCAAACGCGATGCCGCCGTGCGGCGGAGTGCCGTATTCGAAGGCGTCAAGCAGGAAGCCGAACTTCTCTTGCGCTTGCTCCATCGTAAAGCCAAGCGCCGCAAACATTTTCTCCTGTACTTCGCGCTTGAAAATACGCATCGAACCGCCGCCTACTTCATATCCGTTCAGCACAAGGTCGTAAGCTTGCGCGCGGATTTGACCCGGGTCGGTATCGAACAGGTGCAGGTCTTCGTCCTTCGGACGGGTGAACGGGTGATGCTCGGCGACGTAACGGCCGGCTTCCTCGTCCCAGCCCAGCAACGGGAAGTCCACAACCCATGCGAATTTATATTGCGATTCGTCGATCAGCCCAAGCTCGCGGCCTACTTTCAGGCGCAGGTTGCCCAGCACGTCGGCGACGACTTTTTTCTTGTCGGCCGAGAACGTCAGCAGGTCGCCGTCTTCGACGTTCAGACGTTCGGTCAGCGCCGCGATTTCTTCCGGCTTCAGGAATTTGACGATCGGCCCTTTCCATTCGCCGTCCTTCACCGTAATCCATGCGAGGCCTTTGCCGCCGTAACGCGCCGCGAACGGCTGCAGGTCGTCAAGCTCCTTGCGGCTCCACGTTGCGCAGCCTTTTGCGTTCAGCGCCTTGACGACGCCGCCGCCGGCCGCTACGCTTGCGAACACCTTCACGTCGCTTGTCGACACGATGTCGGTAATGTCTTCGATTTCAAGCCCGAAGCGGAGATCCGGCTTGTCGGAGCCGTACTTGTTGATCGCATCGGCATAGGTGATGCGCTGGAACGGCGTCGGAATGTCCACGCCGATCGTTTCGCGGAACAAACGGGCTACAAGCTGCTCCATCATGTCAAGCAACTGGTCTTGGGACAGGAACGACGTTTCGATGTCGACCTGCGTAAATTCCGGCTGGCGGTCGGCGCGAAGGTCTTCGTCGCGGAAGCAGCGGGCGATTTGGTAATAGCGCTCAAGTCCGCCCACCATTAGCAGCTGCTTGAAAATTTGCGGCGATTGCGGCAGCGCATAAAATTCGCCTTCATGTACGCGGCTTGGCACCAGATAATCGCGTGCGCCTTCCGGCGTACTTTTCGTCAAAATCGGAGTTTCCACGTCGATAAAGCCTTCGCCGTCAAGGAAGTCGCGGAATATTTTGGCGGCTTTCGAACGGAGCAGCAGCGTCCGCTGCATTTCCGGACGGCGCAAGTCGAGGTAACGGTACTTCAGGCGGATATTCTCGTCAACCTCTACGCCGTCTTCGATCGGGAACGGAGGCGTTTTGGCCGGGTTCATAATTTCGATCTCTTGGACGCGAACTTCGATTTCGCCGGTCTCCAGGTTCGGGTTAAACGTTTCCGGATCGCGCTCGACGACCGTGCCGCGTACCGCAAGCACATATTCGTTGCGGGCGCGGTCGCCGATCGCTTGAGCGTCGCCCGAGAAATCCGGGTTGAACACGATTTGCACGATACCCGTCCGGTCGCGAAGGTCGACGAACAATACCCCGCCCAAGTCGCGGCGGCGTTGTACCCATCCGTTCAACGTTACGGTCTTCCCTACGTCCGCTTTGGTCAGCTGGCCGCATGCATGTGTTTTCAGCATCATCGTTTTTCATTCTCCTTTTTTTAGATGAATCATGTATTCATTTCATTCCGAAAGGGATTCCCTTGAAGCTTCAACATCTGGCTCTAAGTTTCTTTTCATGGAGTTGGCCTTCGGATACTAGAAACTTAAAGCCCAAACTCGCTCTCAATGGAATTCCCTTTCTCCATTCCATTTGACTTAGTCAAGGAGGTTAATTCGTTCAACCTATTTAGTTCCTGCAATCTCTTGAGCGAGACGATCCAGGGCCACGACTTTCTGCTCGCCGCTTGCCATGTCCTTAAGCGCGATTTCGCCGCGGGACAGCTCGTCGTCGCCGAGAATGGCGGTGAAGCGCGCCGCGTACCGGTCGGCCGACTTCATCTGCGCTTTCATCTTGCGCCCTTGATAGTCGCGCTCCGCGCGGATGCCGGCCTTGCGAAGCTCATACGCAAGCTGGGTAATGCGCCGCTCGGCCGCTTCGCCAAGCGCCACGAGATAGACGTCGACCCGATGCGGATCGGGAAGCTCGCGCTCTTGGTGTTCCAGCAGCATGATCGTGCGCTCAAGGCCAAGTCCAAGCCCGACGCCCGGCTGATCCGGTCCGCCGATCTCCGCCACAAGGCCGTTATAGCGTCCGCCCCCGCCGATCGTGTCGATCGCGCCGATGCCTTCGGCCTTAAACTCAAACGCGGTATGCGTGTAGTAATCCAGGCCCCGCACAAGCTTCGGGTTCACCTCGAACGGAATGGCCATATCGGACAAATAGGTCTTCACCTTGTCGAAGTGATTGCGGCATTCTTCGTCCAGACTGTCGAGAATGGACGGAGCTCCTTCAAAGTGCTCCTGATCCACCTTGCAGTCCAGCACGCGCAGCGGATTGCGCTCGATGCGGGATTGGCAGTCCTTGCAGAGCAGATGCCGCTTAGGCTCAAGAAAAGCAAGCAGTTTCTCGCGGAAGTTCGCCCGGACGGAAGGCGTGCCGACCGAGTTGATCTCCACCCGGACGCCTTGAAGGCCTACCTCGGTGTAGAAGGAGTACCCCAGCGCAATAACTTCGGCGTCCAGCGCCGGATCGGCCGAACCAAGCGCTTCTACGCCGAACTGGTGAAACTGGCGGTAACGGCCGGCTTGCTGGCGCTCATAGCGGAACATCGGCCCGATGTAATAAAGCTTTGCGATATCGGGCTCGCCGTACAGCTTGTTCTCCACGTACGAGCGAACGACGCCCGCCGTCCCTTCCGGACGCAGCGTAATGCTGCGATTGCCTCTGTCCGTAAAGGTGTACATTTCTTTCTCGACAATGTCCGTCGTTTCGCCGACGCCGCGCCGGAACAGATCCGTCGACTCGAACATCGGCGTCCGGATTTCCCGGAAGTTGAACCGGCGGCAAATATCGCGAGCGGTTTGCTCGACGAATTGCCATCTCTCCACCGACCCAGGCAAAATATCCTGCGTTCCCGGCGATTTTTGAAAAGACATCGATATCCCTCCCGACTCCGTATCAATTGTTGATTTTCGTCGTTCATCCACGCGAAGATCCCTAGAACGTAAAAAAGCTCCCGTCTCCTACAGCGTCATGCTGCAAGGGACGAGAGCGTTATCTCCCGCGGTGCCACCCACATTCCGGGTCTCCTTAATTGAGAAGGAACACCCGCTTCTTAAACGGTTAACGCCCGTTACACGCAATCCGATTACTGAAGCGCAAGGCTTAAAGCCTTTCCCGTTCACCGGTTGTCCTCCGGAAGGTCTGTTCGTTCAATCACCATAAGGACGCTTGCAGCCTAAGGCGCCCCTCTCTGGGTACGTGCATTGAATTACTTTGTTCCATCATAGGATCAGGTACGTTGATGAAGCTATACTGAATTTACATTATACATAAGCCTGCCCGCCAAGTCAAGCGGTGATCGTTGACCGGGGTCGTTCGATATGTTGACATGCACTCTTGGAGCTTCGAACAAAGAAAAAAGCCTACAACATCAATTGTAGGCGTTCCAATAAAAAAATTATATTCAAAAAAGGGGGTCGAAATGTATTATAGACCAAGCATGTTAAAGAACCGTTATCGAAAGATTACAAAGACGTTACAAAACAGAAAACGCAACCATGAGCGGAAGACCTTGTCATTCTTTACAGGCGGTCAAGTATGCCGGCGCGCGGCCGGCTTCCTTGCCCCCGGCTCGTCCGCCGCTTCCGTTCCCGCTTCAAAGCCGGCCATGATTTGCGCTTCCCGAAAGTCCGCATGGTACAGCTTGCGCGATTCGCGCTGCAAGCTTTGTTCCTTCCGCGATTGATGCATAACGTACAGTCTCCTTCGTGATGTCCGAATTGTCGTAAGCTAGACCATAGTATGACCAACCGCCTTAAAACTTAAAGCTTGCTGTCGATAATTAACGTAACCGGTCCACAGTTGACGAGGGACACGTCCATCATAGCGCCGAAACGCCCGGTGCGGACATCCAGTCCCTGAGCGCGAAGCGCTTCGTTGAACCGCTCGTAAAGCGGCTCCGCCAGATCCGGTCTGGCCGCCGCCATAAAGTTGGGGCGTCTGCCTTTACGGCAGTCCCCGTATAGCGTAAATTGCGAGATCGACAAGATTTGTCCCCCGACTTCCAGGACGGACAAGTTCATTTTGCCGCTCTCGTCTTCAAAAATACGCAGACCCGCCACTTTCTCCGCCATCCATTTGACGTCGGCTTCCGTATCCTCATGCGTAATGCCGACAAGCAGCACCAAGCCGCTATCGATGGCGCCAACCGTCTCGCCTTCGACCGTTACGGCGGCCTGCTTGCTTCGTTGAACGACGACTTTCACCTTATACCTCCGTTGCTTCCTATTCAGCTTTAGCTGTTCATAATGCGCTGTACGGAATAAATGTCTTTGACGCGTTTGATCTTCTCTACGACGGAAGACAAGTGTTCGACGTTGCGGATCAGAATGGTCATGTTGATGAGCACCATTTTGTCTTTGACCGAACGCCCCGTGACGGCGCTAATATTCGTCTTGCTCTCCGAAACCGCCTGCAGCACTTCGTTCAGCAAGCCGTTCCGGTCTTGGCCGGTAATCTCGATATCGACGCTGTAATTGTTCGATTCGATCGTCTGATCCCAAGCCACCTCAATGACGCGATCCGCTTCTTCCCCTTCGGTGCCGAACGGAATATTCGGACAATCCAGGCGGTGAACGGATACGCCGCGGCCGCGCGTAATGTAACCGATAATGGCGTCGCCGGGCACCGGATTGCAGCAGCGGGCGAACCGGACGAGCAAGTTGTCCACTCCCTTAACGGTTATGCCGTTTGTCGGTCGGTTCTTGCGGTCGCCGGGCGACTTGCTATCCTTCGCGTCCGCCATATCGATAACGTTCGACTTCTCCGCTTCCTTCCGCAGCTTCTCCGTCAGCCGCGTGCACACCTGGGCCGCCGTCAGCCCGCCGAAGCCGATGGCCGACATCATGTCTTCGATATCGTTAAACGTAAACTTCGTCGCAACTTCCTGAAGCTTATCGTCCGCCATCCAGACCGACGGCTCCAGCCCGAGCCGCTTGAGCTCCCGCTCGATCGCTTCGCGGCCTTTCGCGACGTTCTCCTCCCGCTTCTCCTTCTTGAACCATTGCCTGATCTTGCTGCGGGCATGGGAGGATTGCGCGATTTTGATCCAATCCTGGCTAGGGCCGTACGAATGCTTGGACGTCAAAATTTCGACAATGTCGCCGGTCTTCAGCTTATGGTCCAGCGGCACGATGCGCCCGTTCACTTTCGCGCCGATCGTCCGGTTGCCGACCTCCGTATGGATGCGATAAGCGAAATCAAGAGGCACGGAGCCGGAAGGCAGCTCGATCACTTCTCCGCTTGGTGTAAAAACGAATACAAGGTCGGAGAAGAAATCCATCTTCAGCGACTCCATGAATTCGGCCGCGTTTTGCGTATCGTTCTGCAGCTCCATAAGCTCGCGAACCCAGGACAAGCGGTCTTCGAATTGCCCGCCCGGCGCCGGAGCGCCTTCTTTGTAAGCCCAGTGGGCGGCGATGCCGTATTCCGACGTGCGGTGCATTTCCCAGGTGCGGATTTGCACCTCGGTAGGCTCGCCGTTCGGGCCGATAACGGTCGTATGCAAAGATTGGTACATATTCGCCTTCGGCATGGCGATATAATCTTTGAACCGGCCGGGCATCGGCTTCCATAACGTATGGATAATGCCTAACGTCGCATAGCAATCTTTAATGTTGTCGACGATGATTCGAATGGCGAGCAGATCGTAAATTTCGTTGAACTGCTTGTTTTTGGCGTGCATTTTTTTGTAGACGCTGTAAATATGCTTGGGACGGCCGGAAATATCGCCTTCGATGCCCATCTCGCCGAGCTTCTCCTTAATGCGCACGATAACGTCGGCGATATGCTGCTCGCGTTCGGCCCGCTTCTTCTTCATCAGATTGGCGATCCGGTAATATTGCTGCGGGTTCAAATAACGGAGGGCGATGTCTTCCATTTCCCATTTGATGGCCGAAATCCCGAGCCGATGCGCGATCGGGCAAAAAATTTCAAGCGTCTCGTAAGCGATGCGCCGCTGCGCCTCTTCGGACTGGAATTTCAGCGTACGCATATTGTGCAGCCGGTCGGCCAGCTTAATCAGAATAACGCGAATGTCCTGCGTCATGGCCAGAAACATTTTGCGGTAATTTTCGTTTTGCTGCTCTTCCTTGGATCGGAACTGGATCTTCTCCAGCTTGGTCAATCCGTCGACAAGCATGGCGCACGTTTCGCCAAACTTCTCCCTTACCGTCTCGAGATCCACCGTCGTATCTTCTACGACGTCATGCAGCAGCGCCGCTATAATCGACAAGACGTCCATCTGCATGTTGACCAAAATTTCGGCTACCGCGACTGGATGCAGAATATAAGGCTCACCTGACTTGCGCACTTGTCCGTGATGGGCTTGCTCAGCAAAATCATAGGCTTCCCTGATGCGTATTAAGTCTTGTTCCTTCATATAGGCAGACGCCTTTTCAATCAACTGCTCTATGCCCATGCTTGCGTCCCTTTCTTTCACTCGGCATATTCTATTCCGGTTCGACTAATTTCTAGTTTTCCTAATATTATGCCTGTTCGTACGCCTTTGCGTCAACTGCCGCGGTGCGGTGCCCAAAGCCGAACAGCTCTTCCCGCCGATCGTTCACGATCTAAGGACGGGCCGCGCCTTGCGCCGGAATCGTGACGACGACTGTCGTTCCGATGCCGGACCTGCTATGGATCAACACGCCGTAAGGCTTGCCGTAATACAGCTGAATCCGCTCGTGGACGTTGCGGATGCCGTAACCCCGCTTTTCCTGAGCCTGCTCCTGGAACAAGCTTTGCAGGGCATGCCGGGGCATGCCGATGCCGTCGTCGATAATCCGGAATACGACCCGTCCTTCCTCCAGCTGTCCTTCGATTCGCAGATGAATCCGGTCGCCCCGCCAAGCATGCTCCAGCACGTTCTCCACGAACGGCTGCAGGATCAGCTTGATCGTCGTCAGATTAACGATAGACGGATCGATCCGGAATTCCGCCTGCACGCGGTCGCCGTATTTGATCAGTTGAATATTAAGATAAGCTTGCACCTGCTCCACTTCGCTTGCGATCGTTATAATCGTTTGCCCGTTATTGAGCGACAACCGGTAAAACTTGGCCAGGTTCATAATCATCTGATGCTGCTTGTCCACTTCGCCGAACTTGGCGAGCCGGCTGATCGAAGAGAGCGTGTTATATAAAAAATGCGGATTGATTTGCGCTTGCAGCGACTCCAGCTCCGCTTCCTTTTTTTTCAGATTGGTAACATAAACCTCTTTAATGAGGCTTTCCGTCTGTTCGCCCAGCTGGTTGATCGCTTGCGCGATGATGGCGAACTCGTCGTTGCCCCGGTATCGGAAACGTTTGTGGTAGTCTCCCCGCCGGAACGATTCGAGCACAAACAGCAGCTTCGAAATGCGCCGGGAGAAAAAGCGGCCGACGAACCAGGCGATGAATGAAATAATAAGAAAACTAAGCGAGCCGATCATCCAGGTCATGCGGGTTACCTTCGCCGTGTTTTGCTCAAGAAGTTGATTGGGGACAATCGCAATCAGCCGCCATCCGAGCCACGGCAGCGTCTGTTCGATAACGAGCGGATCGCCTTGCCGCTTCGCTTCGGCAACGTCCTTGCCGTCCGTCCAGCCGCCGGACGAATGGTAAATGTCGCCCGCTTCGTTGGCAATATAAAGAGAAGTTCCGCTTCCGATTTTGCCGCTGTTTACGCTTTCGAACAAATCGGACAAGTAGACGGTGAACCGCATCATCCCAATCTCCTGCAAGTTCAAAGGCGAGCTCGTATCCACCATCCTGCGGAGAAGCGAGATGCGTCCGTACCGGACGTCGTCGCCGATTTGCCGCCAGACGATCGTATTGCCGTAGCTTTCCTCCGGGAACTCCTCGTACCAAGGCTCGCGGACGATGCGTTTCAAATGCAGCATGTCAAAAAAACTCCCGTTCGTCCGCAGCCTGTCGCCGGACATATCGTAATAAATTTCCGGGAGCGTTTCGTTTTTTAAATAGACGCTTAGCCACACTTTCCGGTTTGTCGATTCGATTGTCTTGCGGAAGGCCGGGATCAAATATTTGGTCGTCGCCTCGTAGCTGACCCAGCCTTCTTCGTAATGCATCAAGTGCTTCGCGATCGTCTCGTCGTAATAAAGCGAGTCCGATAATCGGATCGTATCTTCAAGCTTATAAACGATATTGTCTTTGATCTGCTGCAGCGTGCCTTGAATGGACGAGGTTGCTTGCGATCGGATGGAGTCGATCATAATCCGGTTGGCGAGATAACCGAACAAGCTGATCGGAACGAGCGTAACCAGAAGATAAGAAACCATCAGCTTCACGCCAAGCGGCAGGAACGTCCGGTCGTATTCCGTCCCTGCGCGGGACCGCTTCGGCATGCCGATCATCGTCTGCGGTATTGCGCGGGAGTCATCCCGAACGTCTCTTTAAATTGCCGGCTGAAATAAGGCAAATAACGGTATCCGACCTGTTCCGCCACCTCGTAAATTTTGACCGCGGGATTCTGCAGCAGCTGCCCCGCCTTCTCCATCCTGGCCGCCGTCACGAATTCGCTGAAGTTGGTCCCGGTTTCTTCCTTGAACATAACGCCTAAATAGTTAGGGGAAAACGAAAAACGGTCCGCGATTTCCTTGAGCGTCAAGTTGCGATGCAAATTGTCGCGTATATAAGCGATCATCAGGTTCATCAGCTTCCCGTTTTTGAAAGGCTTGGCTGCGGCCGAATAGCCGGGCGGACCGGCGCATGCGGAGTTCGCTTCGTCTGCGGCTCGCCCTTCTTGCTTCGTCCTATCGGCCGCCGGTCCGGCTTTACGCCGCTGTTCAAGCCAACTTCTCGTCTGTTCGTCCTGAATGAGCGATGCGAGCCGGCGGTAATTTTCGTACGTCTCCCGTTCCCGCCGTTTCTCGTCAAGCTCCGTTGTGATGCGGCGCAAAACTTCGGCGAGCTCGGCGTCGTCCATCGGCTTTAGAACATAGCTGTAAGCCTTCAAGGCGAGAGCTTCCTTCACGTAATGAAAGTCTTGATAGCCGCTTACAAAAACAATGCGAATGTCTGCGGCAAGCTCCAATGCCTTGCGGGCCAGCTCAAGCCCGGACATGCTGGGCATATGCACGTCCGTCACGAGAATATCGACGTCCTGCCGGTTCAGCACGTCGCATGCGTCATAGCCGTTATGAACGGCGGCAACGACTTCAAGGCCAAGCTCCGACCAGGGAATGAACCGGCGCATGCCTTCAAGATCCAGCATCTCGTCGTCTGCGATCAACACTTTGTACACGTGATCAACTCCCGGCGTCAGGCTTAAAATTGGCATAGCCGCCCCCGGGCAGGGACGGCACCAATTGTTTCCTCTATTATAATGGATTGCAAAAGCAAGCGGCACATTATTGTCCGTTTAAGCTTGCCAAATTTTCCTGCCATTTCTTCGTCTTATATTCCAGCAGCTTGCTGTAGCCGACGGCTTGGGCATCCTTCTCCGCTTGATCCAGCACTTGAAGCACTTCCTCGTCGCTTTTCGCATAAAGCGCCTTCGCCCTGGCTTCGTCGAATATTTCTTCGAGGGCTTGTTGAATAATGCCTTCCTCCGAGTCCGGCGGCGGCGATAGATTAATAAACTCCGTCGCGTTCTTTTGCGTTTTCCACGTAATGGAGGACTGCCATAACGTTTCGAAGTTGCGCTGCTCTTCGGGAAGCGTGCTTTCGAATTTCGCTTTCGCCTGATCGATGTAAACCGTGTTGCCTACCCATTGCAGGTTGACGGTCGCGTCCATCATTTTGTTCCGGCCTTCCGGATCGGTTACGTATTTCTCCGTAAACTTCGGCGCTCCGGATTCGTCCGTACCGTCCCAATAGATGCCTTCCGGCCCCCAGAACAAATATCGCGTGCCTTCCGGTCCGGTCAACCAGTCGAGGAAAGCGAATATTTTCTCCGGATCTTTCGCGGATTTCGTAATGACGGCGACGTTCCAGCCCAGCTGCGTATACGTTCCGGCCCATGTCTTGTTCTTGTCTTGACCCGGTTTATGAACCGGCCAAATCATCATGTAGCCGGATTCCGGATCTTTCTTCTTCAGCTCGATGTCCCCGACGGCACCGTATTCGGTCGGGCTTGCTCCGGCAAATACGGCGACGCGTCCCGTATAAGCCTTCTCCTTCACTTGATCCTTCGTTTGCGTAAGCGCGTCCTGCGACATCAGCTTCTCGCGGAACAGCCTGCTGTTGAATTGCATCGATTCGCGGAATACCGGGTCCAGGAAGATGGAGGTAAGCTTGTCGCCTTGCGGCACCGCTCGCTGAGCGACGTAAGCCGGGGAGTAGTCTTCGCCGAAAGCCCCGTACAGAACGTCAAGCCCCTGGCCGTCCACCGCAAGATCCGGATCGAACGGAATGACGTCCGGGAACTTTTCTTTGACCGCTTTCAAATAATTGTAGAAATCGTCCGTCGTCTCGATAACGGGAGAACCCAGCTCCTTGTAATATTTTTTGTTGACGAGATAACCGGCGTTGCCGTTCGGCTGGGAGGTGTACCAGTTCGGAAACTGATAAATTTTGCCGTCGCTGGAGCGCAGCATATTGATGCTCGATTCGCCGACCCATTGCTTGTAATTCGGATATTTATCCAAATAATCGTCGAACGGGACAAGCATCCCTGCGGCGCGCAGCTTCTCGACGTCGGCGCCGCGGTCCAGCCAAATGACGTCCGGCAATTTGCCGCTCGCAATCATCGTGTTCAGCTTCTGGGCCGCGTTGCCGCCCGAGTTGATGGCCGTAATGTTGACCTTCTTGTTCTCTTTGATCCATTTTGAAGCTTCGTCCGCGCCCCACTCCGGCATCGTATACCAATCGTAATGGCCGTAGAACGAAAACTCGATCGGTTCGCTGCCAAGCACAAAGCTGTCGCCGGCCGCTTCCGTCGGCGCCGCGGACGCCGCCGCGCTTGGGCTGGCGCTTGGCGCTTCCGACGGCTGATTGGATGTACCTCCGCCGTTGCTGCCCGAACATCCCGTCAACAGGACGGTAACGGCTAATACAGCTGCACTGACGACCCCAAGCGTGTTTCTCCTTCGCTTCATGTTTACTCCCTCTCTTCCATTGGAATTAAAAAATCTAAGAAAAGATTGGTAATTTCTATTTAAAGCGCGAGGCTTTAAACGCTACTCTTTCAAGGAGCCGACCAGCACCCCTTTGACGAAATACTTCTGGACGAATGGATAAACCACGATAATCGGGATCGTCGCCACCATCATAGTCGCCATGGACAACGATTTGCTCGTGATGCTTTTCATTTGCGACAGCCTCCCCTGCGAGGCGGAATCGAGCTGCGACAGCTGCTCGCTCATAATGTTGGAGTTCAAAATTTGCTGAAGCTTCGTTTGAATCGGAACCAGCGCATCGTTCGTAATGTAAATGCTTGGATAAAACCAGTCGTTCCAATGATAGACGGCCGTAAACAAAGCCAGCGTGGCGATGACGGGGCCGGATAGCGGCAGCACGATGCGGAACAGCGTTCCCCAATTGCCGCATCCGTCGATTTTGGCCGATTCCTCGAGACCGGCGGGCAGCCCTTGAAAAAAGGTGCGGAAGACGATCATATTCCATACGCTGATCAGTCCCGGGACGATGAACACCCAGAACGAATCCATCAGATGAAGGCTGCGGATGAGCAGAAAGGTCGGAATGAGGCCCCCGCTGAAATACATCGTGATGATGCACGCGACCATATAGAACTTGCGTCCGACCAGCTCACGTTTCGTCATGCCGTATGCGAATATAGCCGTGCATAGGATGGAGGCGGCCGTGCCGATCAAGGTGCGCAGCACCGAGACGTAAAACGCGTTTAAGATTCGTTTGTCCTGGAATACGATCTCGTAGTTCTCCAGCGTAAACGCGCGGGGCCATACCGTTACCCCGCCCATCGCGGTATCGATTCCCTGGTTGAAGGATATGACCGCCGCATTCCAGAACGGATAAAAGGTGACGAGACCGACAAACGTCAAGGCGATGTATACAACTACGGTCAAAACGCGGTCGCTGGCGCTAAGCTTCATCACATGCGATACCTCCCCGGCATTTCGCGATTACCATAAGCTGTTCCCCGATCGGCGAGCCAATGCGTTCGCTATCGCCAGCAGACCTACGCTGATTGCCGCTTTGAACAGGCCAACGGCCGTCGCATAAGAAAAGCGCTGATTATTGATGCCGATCCGGTAAACATAGGTGTCGATGACGTCCGACACGTCGCGCAGAATCGGGTTTCTGGCGAGCAATAAAATATCCTCGAAGCCGGCGCTGAGCAAATTTCCGATCGCAAGGATGAAAAAGATCACGACCACCGGCATAATCGTCGGGAGCGTTATGACGAATATTTGCCGGAGCCGGCTGGCCCCGTCTATGGAAGCGGCTTCATACATCGCTTGGTCGACGCCCGCGATGGCCGCCAAATAAACGATGGAGCCGAACCCGATTTCTTTCCAGACGCCTGTCGTCACCAGAATGGACCAGAAATATTCCGGGACACTCAAAAACCCGATTGGCTCTTCGATAAGCCGCAGCTTCTGAAGCAAAATGTTCAAGCTTCCGTTATCGACGGATAAAATCGATATGGCGAAGCCCGAAACGATGACCCAAGACAGGAAATGCGGCAAATAGCTGACCGTTTGGACGATGCGCTTAAACGCCATGCGGCGCACTTCGTTCAGCATAAGCGCCAGTATAATAGGCGCCGGAAAGCCAACGCCAAGCTTCAGCAGGCTAATAACGACCGTATTGCGCATCACGTTCCAGAACTCCGGGGCGTTAAAAAACGCTTCGAAATGCTTGAACCCCACCCAAGGGCTGTTCCAAAAGCCGTTAAAAATGTTGTAATCCTGAAAAGCCATCAATACGCCGTACATCGGAATATAGCTGAATACGAAAATAAGCAGCATGGGCGGTATAACCATCAGTTGAATGTCCCATTGCTTAAACAGCCTCAACAAGGGCTTTGCTTTGGATCTTGCCGCCGTCGAATCCGTGCCGGTTGCCGATTGCGCCATCCATGTCCCCCTCCCTTATCTGCTATTTTAAGAGGTTGTAAATCGTCTGCCTATTTGCCAAATCAACGAAATTTGATACTTTTCAAAGCATTAATCATAACGGAACTTACGAGCTAACCCTGCGTTGTCCTAACGGACAAAGCTTTCTTTCCCGCCGTTTTTCCGTTGCCTTTATACAAAAAAGCCCTCATCCGATGCGCTGCGTCGGATAAAGGCTCTAAAAACAACAAAGATCTGACTATTCGTACTTCAATAGCGTCACGACGTCGACGTCCTGCAATTTCTCGCGGCCCGTCAAATAGCCGAGCTCAATGAGGAAAGCCGCGCCGCAAACGACGCCGCCCAGCTGGCGGACAAGCTTGATGGACGTGGCGATGGTGCCGCCCGTCGCCAGCAAATCGTCCGCGATCAGAACGCGTTGTCCCGGTTTGATCGCATCGACATGCATCGTCAGGCTGTCGTTGCCGTATTCCAGATCGTAGCTGGCTTCGATCGTTTCGTACGGCAGCTTGCCTTTTTTGCGGATCGGCACGAACCCAACGCCAAGCTCAACGGCCAGCGGAGCGCCGACGACAAAGCCGCGGGCTTCCGGCCCCGCGATGACGTCGATATTCAAATGCTCGACCGCTTGCTTTAACGTTTGAATTGCCGCTTTATAAGCGGCCCCGTCGTTAAGCAACGGCGTAATGTCCTTGAACCGGATGCCCGGCTGCGGGTAATCGGGAATGACCCTTATATAATCTTTAAAGTTAAACGTTTCGCTCATTGACTTTTTCAATCCTTTCTATAATTGAGAAAAAAACTTCAGCCGAAGTCGTTCCATAACGGATGACCCTATCGAAATGGAAATTCGATAGCTTCGACATGTTATTGCGGTCACGAATGACGCCGGTTACAGCGCTTGGTTAAGATCGGCGCTCGCCGCAAGGCTTGCCTGCTCCGACTGCAGCTTTGCCTCCCGGTATTTCCGGGAGGTGCCCAGTTCCCGTTTGGCCGGCGCATCGACTACGATGAGGTCGCGCGAATCGGCGTCGACCCGGATAAACTCAAGCTCCATAAACACGGCGAGCATGAAGCCGACCGTATCCGCCGGCCAGCCAAGAAGCTTGCCAAGCCGCTCCGCCGTCCCTTCGGCAGGCATTCGGCGTAATTTCCGAAGCTGCTTGTAAAGCTCGGCAAATTGCTCTCTTTCCGGGAAGGCGACGGTTGCGGCGCTGCTTTTCATATCATGAATTTGCAGCTGAGGCTTGCGTACGCCGTTCCATTCGTTGACGGACAGCTCGCCGATCAGATCGAGGGCCGATTGCCCCGACAACGCTGCGGCGGTTTCCCCGAATCCGAAGCCGATCGCGTCAAGGGAACCCGATCTGCCGCGCAGCGCCAGCTTCAAATGCTTTGCTTCCTTGCCGATTGCGCGCCAATCGGCAAGCTTCGCCCCTTTGATCAGAACCTTGGGCGAAGGATTGCCGACTCCAAACGGCTCGAGCAGACTTAATTGCTCGATCGTCTGCAAGGAAGCCTCCTCCAGCCCGCATATAAGGTCGACGCCGGTTGTCGGAATCCAGTCCTCGTCCGTCAGCCAGCTTAAAGCCAGCTCGCCCAATCGTCTCTCCAGTTCCGGCAGCCGGTCCCGGTGCAAGCTCATGCCCGCGGCCGCTTGGTGACCGCCGTAATGGTCAAGGAGCGACTCGCATTCCGTCAGGGCCGCATGAAGATCAAAGCCGTCGATGGATCTTGCCGAGCCTTTGGCCATACCCGTTGCCGGATCGATGCCGAAGATGACGGTCGGCCGGTAATGGCGTTCAAGCAGCTTGGAAGCGACGATGCCGATGACGCCGACATTCCAGTCTTCGCCGGCCAAGACGATAACGGGCGGAGCGGCTTCCCCGCGTTGCTCGGCCTCGGCGCATTTCGAGGCCCACTGCCGCTCCGCGTCCTTGACGATCGCCTCGACCGTACGTTGACGCTCTTTGTTAAGCAAATCCAGCGCCGAAGCGCTTAAGATCGCTTCGTCGTACGACGCGGAAGTGAGCAGCTCGACGGCACGGCCCGCATGGTCAAGCCGTCCGGCCGCATTGATGCGCGGCGCAATGCCGAAGGCGACGGCCGTCGACGTCATATCCGCGAGAGGAGTACCGCACACTTCCGCAAGCGCCCGGAAACCCGGCTTATCCGCCTGCTTCATCCGCTTCAGCCCTTCCCTAACGAGAATCCGGTTCTCGTCCTCAAGCGGCATCAGATCGGCAATCGTGCCAAGAGTTGCGATATCGGCCCATTCCAGCGGCGGCTCGCCGAGCATTGCGTGCGCCAGCTTAAACGCGACTCCCGCGCCGGCCAATCCTTTAAACGGATACGGACAATCGTGCCGCTTCGGATTGACGACCGGACATCCTTCCGGAATCCGTTCCGGCGGCTCGTGATGGTCGGTCACGACAACCTTCATTCCCAGCTCCATCGCATATGCGGCTTCTTCATGCGCGCTGATGCCCGTATCCACCGTGACGATGAGGCTTACGCCTTCCTGCGACGCCAGCTCCAACGCTTTGCGGTTCAAACCGTAACCTTCCAGAGCCCGATGAGGTATGTAATAATCATAATGATACCCAAGCTTGCGGAACAGCATAATGAGCAGCGACGTGCTGGAAACGCCGTCCGCATCGTAATCGCCGTATATTCTTATTTTTTCTCCCTTATCGCCTGCTTCGCGGATCGCTTCGACCGCTTCCTTCATCCCCTTCAGCAGAAACGGATCGTGCATCTCGTCGATGCCCCCGTAAAGAAAACGGTTGGCTGCGCCGATATCGCCGCAGCCTCTTCTAACAAGCAACTTCGCGACCAAAGGGGGCAAGCCGAGCTGCCGAACAAGGCTTTGGGCCTGCTCCTCCTCCGATTCGTTCCAAGGAGTCATAGTCCAGCGCATTTTTGCCTTGATCACGCTGCAGTCAACCCCTCTCCCATGGCAAACCAATTATTGAATTAACGTAGGCATATGCTCCTGATTCGGATCATGATTCGATTTGTACGGATAGCCGGGATCGTACGGCTCCACATAAACCGATACGGCCGTAATGTGGGCGAAACGCTTCATGACGAGCAGCTTGACCCTTTTCCCGATCTCTTGTCCTTCCAGCACCGAAATGCGGGGATTGACGCTGATGACGATATCCGCCGCGACATAGTGTCCCTGCTCCCTTGCTTCAACCGACTCTACCGTAATGACGCCTTCGATCCGCTGAATGAATTGCGTAATGTTCTCTTTGTCTTTCGTCAACACCGCGCCGTTCGTGTCTTTGCGGACCAGCTCGGCAATCGGCTTGTATCCGCTATGGATAATCGTGACGGCAATAACGATTGCGGCTGCCGGATCGAAATAATAAAGCAAAGGGAGCGATGCATATTCGCCGATCATGGCCCCGCCGATTCCTACGGCCGCCGCGATCGAGGAATAATAGGCCGACCGGCCGCTTCTCTCGCGGAACAGAAGCTCCTTGATCAGCACGCCCGCGATGACCGCGGCCAGTGCATACCAGGAAGGAGCCTCGTCGACTCCGGCGGATAAATCCCGAAGCGCCGAAATGCCGATGTCCAGTCCGATCGTAAGCAACACGACGGACAAAACGACGTTCACGACAGCTTCCTCCAGCCGTTTATAGGATGCTCCTCTCCGATGCTCATGTTTCCCGTCCGCGTATTGCCCGGCGCGGCCTCCTGCGATTTTCGCAACGGCAAGAGACGCTTCCGCGGCCGAGTGGAACGCATCGGCAAGGAGCGCTTTGCTTCCGAACAGCCAGCCGGCTGCGCCCTTCAGAAGCGCTAACGAGCCGTTGCTCCATAAAGCGTTCCAATTCAAGTTTTCCGCTCTTTCATCTCGCTTCGTAAACATGAGTGCCTCCCGTTTGCGGATGCAGCT